>NZ_RZRR01000960.1:0-2018 GCF_003998555.1 Mesorhizobium sp. M7A.F.Ca.CA.002.09.1.1
GGTCGCGCCACGCGCTTCGGCAGCCTCCGCCGAAAAACTCAGATCGGAATAGCCGAGATGCTCGAAAGGTTCGGGATTGCAGGCCTGCGGCACCTCGGTCCGGTGGCAGATCTTCTTGGCGTGCGGAAAATACTTGTTGCCGCCGCAATGATCGAAGTGGAAATGCGAATTGACGACGACGTCGATGTCCTTCGGTTCGAGGCCGAGCAGCGCCAGGGCGCCTGGGATGGTCTGGTGCTTTTCCTGGATCGGCTTTTCGAACGGCAGCACCTTCATCACGTGATCGTAGTCGTAGCCGGTGTCGATGAGGAACCGGCCCTCGGCATGTTCGATCAGGATCGAATAGACCGGGAAGCGCACTTCGCCGCCAGGGCCGCGGTTCCAGAACACATGATATCCGTCGAGAACGAGCGAGCCGCCGTCGAGCAGGTAGACCTTGGTATCCGACATTCTTGCCTCCTTTATTGGCGCGGGTCCCGTCCGCGCATGAATTGTCCTCAGCGCGCGCCGCGCTCATATGGAATGCCGAGCGCCGCCGGCAGGCTGGCGCGCCGGCCGAACAGCACCAGCATGATCATCACCGCCAGGAACGGCAGCATCTGGATGATGTCGGTCGGTATGTTGATGCCGGCCACTTGCATGGCCGTCGTCAGCGACAGGCAGACACCGAACAGCAACGCGCCGAACAGCACCCAGATCGGGCGACCGCGCGCCAGCATGGCCAGCACGATGCCGAGAAAGCCCGCGCCATTGGTGATGAACGGAATGAACAGGCCGGCCCCGACATTGGCGAGATACGCGCCCCCGAGCCCGGCCAGCGCTCCGGTCGTCAGCACGGCGATGGTGCGGGTCCGCACGACATCGATGCCGGCGACATCGAGCGCGGCCGGCTTGTCGCCTGCCGCCTGCAAATTGAGGCCCAACTGCGTGCGCCGGTAGATGTAGCCCATGCCGAAAACCAGCGCGACCGCCAGATAGACGATCAGATGATGCTTGAAGAATGCAGGCCCGATGACCGGAAGGTCCGAAAGCAGCGGAATGACAGTCGCATCCGCCGCCGGCAGGCGCGGATAGCTGCGCGAGAACTGGAAATGGTGGAGCAGCGCCGTCAGGCCTTCCAGCCCCAAGGTCAGCGCGATGCCGATGACGATCTGGTTGAGCCCGATGCGCACGCAAAGCAGCGCCATGACAAGCGCCACCGCAGCACCCCCGGCGGCGCCGGTGAGAAAGCCCAGCCACAGCGACCCGGAATAGAAAGCGCCGACAAAGCCGAGATAGGCGCCGGCCAGCATCATGCCTTCGATGCCGATATTGAGCACGCCAGCCTTCTCGGAGATCTGCTCGCCGAGCCCGGCAAGCAGCAGCGGGATCGCTGCGGTGACGGCGCCGAACAGCAGCGCGCTGAGAAAGACCTCGCTGAAGAGCCCGGTCATGCCCTAGGCCCTCCGCGACTGGTTGTATCGGTGATCGAAATATTCGGCGAGCGCGAGCACGATCAGCACGATGGAAACCAGCACCAGCGTGAAATGATTGGGCACGCCGAGCCGGCGCGCCGCGCTCTCGCCGCCGATCGAAAGCACCGAAAGCAGGAACACGAAGCCGATGGCCGCAAAGCCGTTCATACGGGCGAGAAACACGGCGGGTATCACGGCAAGCCCGTAGGCGGGATTCCAGTCGGCGCGGACATTGCCCTGGACGCCGATGATGTCGACGGCGCCGGCAAGCCCGGCCAGCCCGGCCGAAATGGCGAAGACGGCGACGGTCAGGCCGGGAACGCCGAGCCCCGAGTGAACCGCCGCTCGTGGATTGGCGCCGACGATCCTCAGCTTCAGCCCGAACGCCGTGCGCGTCATCACCAGATGCACGATGATGATCGCCGCCAGCCCAAGCAGCAGGCCACTGGTGATGGTCGTTTCGAACAGGCGCGGCAGCCGGTCCTCCACCGGCAGCGTGCGCGTCTGCGGCACGGTCGTGCTTGGGTCGCGAAACGCCAGCTTGACCAGCACATTGGCGAGCGA
>NZ_RZRR01000095.1:0-9817 GCF_003998555.1 Mesorhizobium sp. M7A.F.Ca.CA.002.09.1.1
ACCAGGCTGCGCGACAGCGGCAGGAATTCGGCGCCGGCGGGCCTGGTGACCAGGATGGCAAGCGCCACCGCAACGATGGTTGCTGCCACGGTGGCGATCAGAACCGTGCGCAAATGCAGCAATGTCAGCGTCAGCAGGCTGCCCTGGTTGTAGATCACCGGCGCATTGTTTTCGGTCAGCGGCTTCAGCAGCGGCACGAACCAGCCGGGATTGGTGACGAAGGCAACGAGCAGCATCACCAGGGCAAGTCTGAGCAGCGATGGAAGCCAGGCCTTCATGCGGGCCTCGCCGCGCGCTTCACCAGCCCGTCGACGGTGACGCGGCCAAGCGGCTTGCCATCGGCGCCTTTGACCGGCAGCGCCGGCCGGCCCGTCCACAACAATTCGGCCAGCGCGTCACGCTGGCTGGCGTCGCCGGGGATCGCCTCGCCTTCGGCGGAGCCCTTCTCCACGGCATCGCGGACCCGACCGAGCGACAGCAGCCGGAACGGCCTTTCGCTGGCGCCGACCAGGGTCTCGACGAAGGCGCTTGCCGGCTTTGCCAGGATCTCGGCGGGCTTGGCGTATTGCACCAGCTTGCCGGCATCCATGACCGCGATCTTGTCGCCCATATGCACGGCCTCTTCCATGTCGTGGGTGACCAGGATGATGGTGGTGCCGAAGCGCTTCTGGATCGCCAGCAGATCTTCCTGCGCCTTGTTGCGGATGATCGGGTCGAGGGCGCCGAACGGTTCGTCCATCAACAGCACGTTGGGCTCGGCGGCGAGCGCGCGGGCAACGCCGACGCGCTGTTGCTGGCCGCCGGACAGTTCGTGCGGATAGCGCGGCCCGAAGGCTTCGGGGTCAAGCTGATAGAGCGTCATCAGTTCGTCGACCCGGGCCTTGATGCGGTCCTTGTCCCAACCGAGCAGCACCGGCACGGTGGCAATGTTCTGCGCCACCGTGCGATGCGGGAACAGGCCGTGGCCCTGGATGGCGTAGCCGATGCTGCGGCGCAGCTCATAGCCGGGCAGCGAACGATTGTCGGCGCCGTCGAGCTTGATGATGCCCGAGGTCGGCTCGACCAGCCGGTTGATCATGCGCAGCAGCGTCGTCTTGCCGGACCCGGACGTGCCGACAATGACGGCGATGGTGCGCGGCTCGATGACCATCGACACGTCATCGACCACGGTCGTCGCGTCATAGCGCTTGGTAATGCCTTCGATCTCGATCATGCCGTTTCAACCCTGCGCCTGGTGGCGGTCATTTCGATCACCGCATCGAGGATGATGGCGGCGGCAAAGGCGAGCGCGACCGTTGGCACCGCGCCGAGCAGCACAAGGTCCATCGCCGTCTGGCCCACACCCTGGAAGACGAATACGCCGAAACCGCCGCCGCCGATCAGCGCGGCAATGGTGGCGAGGCCGATGTTCTGCACCAAGACGATGCGAATGCCGGTCAGGATCACTGGAAAGGCCAGTGGGAACTCGACGCCGAACAGGCGCTGCCTGTCGGTCATGCCCATGCCGCGCGCGGCGTCGTTGGCCGCGCGCGGCACGCCAGCGAGACCGACCACGGTGTTGGCCACCACCGGCAGCAGCGAATAAAGGAACAGCGCGACGAAGGCGGGTGCGGTGCCGATGCCGCGAATGCCGAGCGCGGCAGCCCCCGGCACATGCGTGGCCACCCAGCCGAGCGGCGCGATCAGCAGGCCGAACAGCGCGATCGAGGGAATGGTCTGGATGATGTTGAGCACGTTGAGAACCCCGGCGCGCAGACTTTCGACACGATGGCAGAGAATGCCCAGCGGCAGGCCGACGACCACTGCCGCAAGCAGCGACCCTAGCGACAGCGTTACATGCTTGGAGCCCTCCGCCCAGAAACGGTCGGCGCGGTTGAAATATTCCTTCAGGATCGACAGATTGTCCCAGCTTCCCGAAATCAACAGCAGCCCGATCGCCAAAGCCGAGACCGCAAGCACGCCAACTCGTGCCAATGGCGACAGGTCCAGCCGTGTCAGCACATCGGCGAGCAAAAGCGTGAAGGCAAAGATCAGAATCCAGAAACCGGAGGCTGGCGAAACTCTCGCAAAGGTGTTGCCCTCCGGCGTGAGGAATGTTCCGGCGACGCCGATCAGCAGCGCGAGCGCGGCAAGCGCCACCACGCTGGCGGCAAGGCGCAGCGAAAGCGGTGTCTTGAACAGCGCGATGAGTGCTGCGGCGACGATCATGACGAGCAGCAGCGTCCCGGTGGTTGCCGGCAGCGCCTCGAGAATCGAGCGCGCCTGGCCGGGGACGATGCGGTTGGCACGGAACGTGGCAAAGGGCGCGGCAAAAGCCGCGTAGGCTGATATAGCGGCGATGACCACGCCGAGCTTGTCGAAGCGGATGTTCACGCCCTCCCCCGTCAGTCGATCCGGCGCGCCACGAAAGCGGCGCGCCGGAATCGTCCTACTTCAGGAAGCCGTTCTTCTTCAAAAAGTCCTCGGCGACGCCCTTGACCGGCTCGCCGCCGACCTGCACGCGACCATTCAGCTCCTGCAGCGTGACGAGGTCGAGCTTGGCGAAGACCGGCTTCAGCAGCGTCTCGATCTCGGGATGTTGCTTCAGCACCGCTTCGCGGATGATCGGCGCCGGCTGGTAGACCGGCTGCACGCCCTTGTCGTCGTCGAGCACGACGAGCCCGGACGGTGCGATGCCGCCATCGGTGCCGTAGACCATGGCCGCATTGGCGCCGTTGGTCTGGTTGGCGGCCGCGGCGATGGTTGCCGCGGTGTCGCCGCCTGAGAGAGTGATCAGTTGGTCCGGCTTCAGCGTGAAGCCATAGGTGGTCTGGAAGGCCGGCAGTGCAGCCGCCGAATTGACGAACTCGGCAGAAGCCGCCAGCACCACCTGACCGCCGCCCGCGACATATTTGCCGAAGTCGGTGAGCGTGGCGAGCTTGTTGGTCTCGGCGACTTCCTTGCGCAGCGCAATCGCCCAGGTGTTGTTTGCGGGCGACGGCGACAGCCAGACGATCTTGTTGGCGTCGTAGTCGAGCTTCTTGGCCGTTTCATAGGCCTTGGCGGCATCCTTCCAGACCGGGTCGTCGGCCTTCTCGAAGAAGAAGGCGGCGTTGCCGGTGTATTCGGGATAGATGTCGATCTCGCCAGCGGTGATCGCCTTGCGCACCACCGGCGTGCCGCCGAGCTGGATGCGGTCCGATGTCTTGATGTTGTTGGCGTTGAGGACGAGCTGGATGATGTTGCCGAGCACGCCGCCCTCGGTGTCGATCTTCGAAGAGACAACCACCTGGGCATTGGCGGAAGCCACCGTGATGCCGAGCGCCAATGCCGCGCCGGCCAGAAACTTGACTGAAAACATTGTGGAACCCCTAGCTATGAACCGAAACGCGATGACCGCATATGAGCATGGCTTCAACGGCCAGTCGGGGCACACGGTTTCATAACAAGGGGGATCAGCGCAATATTTTTGTTCGGAAGGCCGATTTTGAGGCGACGCTGGCGATCTGCTGCCATCTGGCGGATAATGCCATAGGGTGCGGGTGGCAAACACGGAGAGCGTGTCATGGCCATACACAAAGTCGGCTACCTCATCGGAAGTCTTGCCCGGGAATCCATCAACCGCAAGCTCGCGAAGGCGCTCGTTCAACTGGCTCCTCCGGAACTTGAAATGACGGAAATCGCCTTCAGGGATCTGCCTCTTTACAGCTACGATTATGATGCGGATTTCCCGCCGGTCGCCCGGGATTTCAAAAAGGCGATCGCGTCCGTTCAGGCCGTCCTGTTCGTTACCCCGGAGTACAACCGCTCGATCCCTGGCGGATTAAAGAACGCGATCGACTGGGCGAGCCGCCCCTATGGAAAGAATTCATTCGCGCGCAAACCGTCCGCCGTCATCGGAACATCGCCGGGCGCCATCGCAACCGCTGTCGCCCAACAAAGCCTGCGCAGCGTTCTGAGCTTCTGCAACTCACCCCAGATGAATGCGCCGGAAGCCTATATCCAGTTCACGCCGGGACTGATAACGGACGACGGCGAAGTGACGGTCGAATCCACCGAGGACTTCCTGCGCAACTACATGGCTGAGTTCCATATGTTCATAGCGAGGGTGCTTCAGGTGTTGCCGCCGGACGCATAGGTTTGGCGTCAAGCCGGGCGCGCGCTCGTCACCTTCAGCGCGCCCAGCGCCACGAAGCACAGGACGGTGACCGGAAAGACTATCCAGTTCAGCATCTCCCAGCCCCAGGCGTTGTAGACCATGCCCGACATCAGTGAGGCGCAGGCGACGGAGCCGAACAGGACGAAGTCGTGGAAGCCTTGCACCTTGCCCTTTTCCGACGGCCGGTAGGTGGAGGCCACCATTGCGGTCGCGCCAATGAAGCCGAAGTTCCAACCAAGGCCCAGCAGGATCAGCGACGTCCAGAACTGCCACAGCGCCAGGCCCGACAGAGCGACAATGGCGCAGCCGATGAGCAGGATCAGGCCGGTGGTCACAATGCGTTCGGCGCCGAAGCGATGGATCAGCGAGCCGGTGAAGAAGCTTGGCGCAAACATCGCCATGACGTGCCAGGAGATGCCGAGCGTCGCGTCGGTCTCCGACAGTCCGCAGCCGACCATGGCCAGCGGTGCGCCCGTCATGACGAAGCTCATCAGCGCGTAGCTGCCGACCGCACAGAAAAGCGCGGCGACGAAACGCGGCTGCGTGACGATTTCAGCCAGTGGTCTGGCGTCGCTGTCGGCGATCTCCACCTTGCCGGATGCTTTCGCCGGCAGCCGCAGGAAGGACAGGATGATGGCGCCGACGGCGGCCAGCGGCAGGATGGACACGAACGAACCGGCAAACATGACCGGCGCCAGCGATTCGCGGGTGAAGATGACAATCTGCGGCCCGAGGATAGCGGTGACGATGCCGCCGGCCAGCACGAAGGAGATGGCGCGCGCCTTGAATTCCGGCGGTGCGTTGTCAGCGGCGGCGAAGCGGAACTGCTGGACGAAGGCGCCGCCGACACCGATCGTGAGCAAGCCAAAGGCAAACAGCCAGAAGCTCCCTTGAAAAAGCGCAAGCGTGGCGATCAGGCCGCCAAGCGCCGTGACGATCGTTCCGGTCATGAAGCCGCCGCGCTGGCCCATTCTGCGGATGATGGCCGCTGCGGGCAGCGCGCCGAGCGCCACGCCGATGTTGAAGCCGGTGATCGGCGCTGTCGCCAATGATTTGTCGGGGCCAAGCAGATATTGCCCGGCCAGCGCGCCCACGGAGATGGCGATGGGGGCCGCCGAGCCGATGATCGCCTGCGATGCGGCCAGGATCAGCGCCGTGCGGCGCGCCTCGCTGCCTGCCTCGACGGCGATTGCCGTCATGATGCGTCCTTGCCGCGCCCCTCGCCACGCACCCGGCGTGACACACGGTCGAGCACGGCATTGACCAGCTTCGGCTCGTCTTCCTCGTAGAAGGCCTTGGCGATGTCGACATATTCGGAGACTATGACGGCGACCGGGACATCCTCGCGCTTCATCAGTTCGTAGACACCGGCGCGCAGGATGGCGCGCAGCGTCGAATCGAGCCGCGACAGCGGCCAGTCCTCGGTCAGCGCCTGGCGGATGATCGGATCGATGGTCTTCTGGTTCTCGACGACACCCGCCAGGATAGCGCGAAACCATTGCGCATCGGCCTCGCGATAGAGCGCGCCGTCGACTTCCTTGCCAAGGCGAAACGCCTCGTACTCGGCGGTGATCTCGAAGACACCGCTGCCGGCGACATCCATCTGATAGAGCGCCTGCACGGCGGCCAGACGGGCAGCGCCGCGCTTGTTGGCGTGGCGCATCGCGGGCTGCCCGGGCGAAGCGGGTTCGCTCACGATCGCGCTCCCAATTGTTCCTTGAGGGCAATCATGGTCAGCGCCGCACGCGCGGCAAAGCCGCCCTTGTCGCCTTCCGAGCGCTTGGCGCGAGTCCAGGCCTGGGCGTCATTCTCGGTGGTGAGGATGCCGTTGCCGATGCAGACCGAGTCCTGCACGCTCAAATCCATGAGCGCGCGGCTGGATTCATTGGCGACAATGTCGAAATGATAGGTGTCGCCGCGGATGACGGTGCCGAGCGCGACAAAGCCATCATAATGTGTGCCGCCTTCCGTCGCGCCGTCCAGTGCAAAGGTGATCACCGCGGGGATCTCCAGCGAACCTGGAACGGTGACGACGTCATAAGTCGCGCCCGCCTCATCGAGCGCGCTTGTCGCGCCATCGAGCAGCGCGTCGGCAAGGTCGTCGTGAAAGCGCGCTTCGACAATGAGCAGATGCGCCTTCGCCTTCGGACGAATGAAGGCTTTGCCGTGTTGGGATGTACCAGCCATAAAAGTCTCCGGGGAGTTGCCGGTGACTTAGGCCGAAGCCGGGTTCATCGCAAGCGGAAGATTGCTGGATGGACTCCTGTCCTATCGATCCTCTCGCGTATGCCACAGGCGCAACACAGAAATTGTCGTGTTCTGTATCTCGTAACGAATTTCGTAGCTGCCTACCAAAATGCGACGCACTTCTCGTGGTTCGAACTCTTCCAGTCTCTCACCGATGCGCGGATATTCGACCAACCGTGCCGGCGCGGCAGTAAGCGACTGCACGGCACGTGCGGCCGCCGGGCCATTTGCTAGCACGAGAAAATCATGTAGCCGGACCAAGTCGGACAAAGCCTTGTTGGTCCATTTCAACTCCATCAACGAGGCACCGGCAGTGGCTTGTCGGTACCAAGACTCTCAGCCCACGCCTGCACGGCCTGGTGATCGATGACCCGTCCTGCGTCGACATCGGCCATTGCTTCAAGCGTGAGCCGTCGGCGCTCCTCCTCCAAATCCACCCACGCGGAAAGAGCTTGTTTGACGATCCAGCCGCGTGGGCGCTCAAGGCGGGCAGCCAGTTGATCTACCTTTTCAGCCAGCGGCAGCGGAACGTGAGCGGTGATTACTTTTGTATCCATCAGAGCCTCACAATCAGATTTAATCATAGCGATTAAAACTGATTAAGTCGAGTGCAGCAGCACTTAAAGCCCCTCTTTCGTCGCCTCGACCAGCCGCGCCGCATAACGCGCCATGGTGTCGATCTCGAGATTAACGCGGTCACCGACCTTGCGCTCACCCCAGGTGGTCACGGTCAGCGAATGGTGGATCAAAAGCACGTCGAAGCGCGCGCCTTCGACCTTGTTGACGGTGAGCGAGGTGCCGTCGAGCGCGACCGATCCCTTGGGCGCAATGAACTTCGCCAGGTCGCGCGGCGCCTCCAGCGTGAAGCGCACGGCATCGCCCTCATCCTTGCGCTCGATGATCTCGGCCATGCCGTCGACATGGCCCGAAACGATGTGGCCGCCGAGTTCGTCGCCGATCTTCAGCGCCCGCTCCAGGTTGACCTTGGTGCCGGATTTCCAGCCCGAGGCCGTGGTCAGCCGCAAGGCTTCCTCCCATGCTTCAACCTCGAACCAGCGTGCATTCGAGGCGCTGTCGGGCAAGGCCGTGACTGTCAGGCAGACGCCGCCGCAGGAGATCGAGGCGCCGATGGCGATGGTCTGCGGGTCATAGGCTGTGTCGATGCGCAGCCCCGCCCCTTCCCTGAGCGGCTTGACGGACGCGACAGTGCCGACATCGGTGACAATTCCGGTAAACATCGGTGTTGATCCCTAGAGGTCTCTTGTCCACTCGGCGTAGCTGTCTTCGCCGAAACGCATGTCGCGCAATTTGCGAAATCCTGCCGGGATATGGTCGGCGTCGATCGGCGATGCAATGCCGTCGTCGCCGATTGCATCCGGTCCCTGGAACAGCACGATGCGGTCGACCAGCCCGTCGGCCAGGAAAGCGCTCGCCACCCTGGCGCCGCCCTCGACCAGCACGCTGGCCATGCCGAGCGCGGCCAGATCCTCGAGTAGTTCCGGCAAGGCTACGCCGCCCTCGTGCGTCTCGGTGCCGATGAAGCGCACGCCGGCGCGTTCGAGTGCTGCCCGCCGCAGCGGATCGGCCTCCAGGCAAGCGGCGATATAGAGCGGTACCCGGTCGACGCCCGAAACCAGCTTCGAGGCCTCCGGCAACCTGAGCTGGCGGTCGAGCACGATGCGGGCAGGCGAACGGTTCTCAAGCCCCGGCAAACGCACCGTCAGGGCCGGATCATCCTCAAGGGCGGTGCCGATACCAACCAGTATGGCGTCCGCCTCAGCCCGCATCAGATACACTTCTCGGCGCGCGATATCGCCGGTGATCGACACCTGCCCGTCACCTTCCCTGCCGATCTTGCCGTCGCTGGAAAGCGCAAGCTTGAGAATCACTTCCGGGCGTTTTCTCAACGATCGAATCAAATAGCCGGCCATCTGCTCGGCAGCTTCCGCCGCCAGCACCTTCTCGACCACCTCGACACCGGCCGCGCGCAGGATCGCATAACCCTTGCCGGACACGCGCGAATCGGGATCGCTGGCGGCACCGACGACCCGCGCAACGCCGGCATTGACCAGCGCATTGGCGCAAGGCGGCGTGCGGCCGTGGTGGGCGCAAGGTTCCAGCGTGACGTAGGCGGTGGCGCCGCGCGCGAGGTCGCCGGCCTCGGCCAAGGCCTCGGTCTCGGCATGCGGACGGCCGCCGACAGCGGTGACGCCGGTGCCGACGATCATCGGACCATTGCCGTCATCGCGTACGATCAGCGTACCGACAGACGGGTTGGTCGCGGTGCGCCCGGCATTTTTTCGCGACAGTCTGAGTGCCGCCGCCATGAAGCGGCGATCAAGGGCGGCCTGTTCGCTTGCAGTCATGCTCAGCTGGCTTCCTCTTCACCCTTGACTTCGTCGCCCTTGAGCTCGCCCAGCAATTCATGGAAATCCTTGGCCTCGCGAAAATTGCGGTAGACCGAGGCGAAACGGACATAGGCGACATCGTCGAGCGACTTCAGCGCTTCCATGACCAGGCGACCGACTTCTCCCGAAGCAACCTCCGTCTCGCCGGAACTTTCGAGCTGGCGCACGATGCCTGTCACCGCGCGGTCGATGCGTTCGGGATCGACATTGCGCTTGCGCACGGCGATCTCCACCGAGCGCAACAGCTTGTCGCGGTCGAAGGGCACTTTGCGGCCCGATTTCTTGACCACGACGAGGTCGCGCAACTGCACGCGTTCGAAGGTGGTGAAACGGCCGCCGCAATCGGGGCAGACGCGCCGCCTGCGGATCGCCGCGCCATCCTCGGCGGGGCGAGAATCCTTCACCTGCGTATCTTCCGACTGGCAATAGGGACAGCGCATGGAGAAGCCTTTGGTTGGCGAATCTGGTGAAGCGAAAGGCTTAGAGGTTTTTGCAGCGATGGCAAAGTGTCGCCAACAGCTCCCTCGCCCTTCAGAGATAGCGAGGCGCAAGCAGGATTGCCAGCCTCGCCAGCAGCCGCACAGCGTACCGATGTCTTCAGGGAGCAACGTCGGCGGTCGGAAACCCGCACGATGCGCCGAGACTACGATAGGCCTTGGTGAAGCCGTCCATGGATATGCTTCCAACCGGCGCATCGCCGAAGGAGACGTCAAGCACCGATGCCCGGCGCATGGCGCGCAGGAGCGCCAGGCTGGTCTTGGACTGGTTGTCGACGGTCCAACTGAGCCGGCCGTTGACGGCGCCATCGGAATGGAGCTTGGCAGTGACGCGGCCCTTGTCGTCGCCGAAAGTGGCGGCAACCGACTTGCCGGCCGGCAAGGCCTTGTTGTCGACGGCGATCGTTACGGACGGGTAGGCATCCGGCGGCAGTGCATCGCCGTTCGTGATGATGAGCGTCAGAACGCCGCTCTCGCCGCCAGCGCCGATAAAGGCGGTCGAGGCCGCGCAGGTCTTGCGCAGATCC
>NZ_RZRR01000961.1:0-2015 GCF_003998555.1 Mesorhizobium sp. M7A.F.Ca.CA.002.09.1.1
AGGAGCGGCTGGCGCGTGTCGGCGCCGCCAAGGCGGCAATCGCGCGCATCGAGAGCATCGCCGGAGCCGCAGATGATGAGGGAGGCGAGGTGCCCGGCGCCAGGCTTGCCGCCGCCGACAGCATCGTCGCCGGGTACCGGCGCCGCATCGCCGCCTCGGACGAAGCCGATGAGGCCCGCGCCGAGGCGCGTGAAGCCGGAAGGCTGGAGCTCGAATTGAGATTTGCGGGCATCGAAGCCGAGCGCGAAGCCGTGCGCGCCATGTTTCGCAGCGGCGAGATCAACGACCATACGTCGCAGGCGCTGTTTACCGAGATCACGCTCACCGAGGCATTGCTGAGGGGCCGGAAGGCGAGGAAATAACGACGCGCGGGCCTGGCTGGCGCAATCCGGCCAGCAAATTTCGCGTGGCAAACGTGGCGGGGCGAAAACAACTGTGTTAATGGCGCCGCGTGCAGGTTGCCCAAAAGTGTACAGCGGTTTGGGCAACGACATGCATAAACAAAATTGCCCCCGAACCCCGAGGATTTCAGGCTATGGCAACAGCAGCGGCAGTGTCGAACAAATTCGAATCCTTCTTCGAAACCACGCTGGCCGACGCCGATCCGGAGATTTTCGGCGCCATCCGCAACGAACTCGGCCGCCAGCGCCACGAGATCGAGCTGATCGCCTCGGAAAACATTGTTTCCCGCGCGGTGCTTGAGGCGCAGGGCTCGATCATGACCAACAAATATGCCGAGGGCTATCCGGGCAAGCGCTACTACGGCGGCTGCCAGTTTGTCGACGTGGCCGAGGAACTGGCCATCGAGCGCGCCAAGAAGCTGTTCGGCTGCAACTTCGCCAATGTCCAGCCGAATTCCGGCAGCCAGATGAACCAGGCCGTCTTCCTGGCGCTCTTGCAGCCGGGCGACACGTTCATGGGCCTCGACCTCAATTCCGGCGGCCATCTGACCCACGGTTCGCCGGTCAACATGAGCGGTAAATGGTTCAAGGTCGTCTCCTATGGCGTGCGCCAGGACGACCATCTGCTCGACATGGATGCCATCGAGAAGACCGCGCATGAAACCAAGCCGAAGCTGATCCTGGCCGGCGGCACCGCCTATTCCCGCGTCTGGGACTGGAAGCGTTTTCGCGAGATCGCCGACGCGGTCGGCGCCTATCTGATGGTCGACATGGCGCACATCGCCGGGCTGGTCGCCGGCGGCGTGCATCCGTCGCCGCTGCCGCATGCCCATGTCGTGACGACCACGACGCACAAGTCGCTGCGCGGCCCGCGCGGCGGCATGATCCTGTGCAATGACGAGGACATCGCCAAGAAGATGAATTCGGCGGTGTTCCCCGGCCTGCAGGGCGGCCCGCTTATGCATGTCATCGCCGCCAAGGCGGTTGCCTTCGGCGAAGCGCTGAAGCCAAGCTTCAAGGTCTATGCCGAGAGCGTTGCCGCCAACGCCAAGGCGCTCGCCTCCAGCCTCAAGGAAACCGGTCTCGACATCGTCTCCGGCGGCACAGACAACCATCTGATGCTGGTCGATTTGCGTCCGAAGAACGCCACCGGCAAGCGCGCCGAGGCGGCGCTGGGCCGCGCCAACATCACGTGCAACAAGAACGGTATTCCGTTCGACCCGGAAAAGCCTTTTGTCACCTCGGGCGTGCGTCTCGGCACCCCGGCCGGCACCACGCGCGGCTTCGGCCAGGCCGAATTCCGGGAGATCGGCAAGCTGATCGCCGAAGTGCTGGATGGTCTCAAGGTCGCCAATTCCGACGAGGGCAATGCCGCCGTCGAAGCAGCGGTCAAGGCCAAGGTCGTGGCGCTGACCGATCGCTTCCCGCTCTATCCCTATCTCGGCTGACGCGATAGGAAGTTTTGCGGCCTGCTGCAACGACAAGCGTCGTTTCAGCAGGCCGGGGCGACCGACAGGAGCCTTGATGATGCGACCATTTCGTTTCGCCGACCTTGGCGCCGTTGGCGCTCTGGCTGCTTTGATCGCCGGGCCTTTCCCCGGCAACGCCTTGGCG
>NZ_RZRR01000962.1:0-2007 GCF_003998555.1 Mesorhizobium sp. M7A.F.Ca.CA.002.09.1.1
TGGCAGCACTGGCATCGGAGGGAGCCTCGTCAAGACCGGCGCCGGCACGCTGACGCTGAACGGCGTCAGCACCTATACCGGTCTGACCACCATCGGCGGCGGCAAGCTCGTTGTCGGCGACGGCAGCCATTCCGGGGCAAGCATTGCTGGCGCCATTGCGGTTGCAGCCGGCGGCACGCTCGGCGGTTCGGGAACGGTGGGTACGACCACGATCGCTTCTGGCGGCACGATTACGCCGGGCAATTCGATCGGCACGCTGAATGTGTCAGGCGATTACACGCAGGAGATAGGCTCGACCTACGAAGTCGAGATCAATCCGGCCGGCAATTCCGACCTGATCGACGTGACGGGCAAAGCCACCATCCAGGGTGGCACCGTCTTCGCGCTCAAAGCGCCGGGCGGCTACAGTGCCGGAACCCGCTACACGATCCTGAGCGCGGATCAGGGCGTGACCGGCACCTATGATGCGTTCGACCAGAACGCCCCGTTTGTCGATCTGGCACTCGCCTATGACGCCAGTAATATCTATCTCGACGTTGCCCGCAATGACGTGTCGTTCTGCGACGTGGCCGGCACCCGCAACCAGTGTGCCACCGCCAATGGCGCCGAAAGCGCCGGGCCGGGCAACCCGATCTACGATGCAATCGCCGGCCTGCCGGACGATGAAACCGCACGCGAAGCCTTCGATGTGTTATCTGGCGAGATCCATGCGTCCGCCAAATCGGCGCTGATCGAGGACAGCCATTTTGTCCGCGATGCCATCAATGACCGCCTGCGTGCGGCCTTCGAGGGGGTAGGTATCCCGGCAACGCCGGTGCTGGCCTATGGCGAAGGCGGTCCGATGCTGGCGCCTGCCACCACCGATCGCTTTGCCGCCTGGGGCACGGCTTTCGGGTCATGGGGTTCCTTCGACGGCGACGGCAATGCCGCAGGCCTCGATACCTCCACCGGCGGCTTTCTTACCGGCGTCGACGGCCTTGTCGCGGAGGATGTGCGGCTTGGCATCATGACTGGCTACAGCCACACGAGCTTCGATGCCGACGGCCGATCCTCGTCAGGCTCGAGCGACAATTATCATCTCGGCCTTTATGGTGGCACGCAGCGGGGCGCTCTCGCCTTCCGCTCCGGGCTTGCCTATACGTGGCATGACATGAAGACATCGCGCTCGGTGGCCATGCCCGGCTTTGCCGACAGCCTGAGCGGCGACTACAACGCTGGCACCTTCCAGGCGTTCGGGGAACTCGGCTATCGCATCGATACGCCAGTCGCGGCCTTCGAGCCTTTTGCCAACCTCGCTTATGTCAACCTGCATACGGACGGCTTCACGGAAAAGGGCGGTGCGGCGGCATTGACCAGTGCAAGCCAGACCACCGACGCCACCTTCACCACGCTTGGTCTCAGAGCCTCCGCCGGCTTCACGCTCGGCGCCATCAATGCCACAGCGCGCGGCATGCTGGGCTGGCGCCATGCCTATGGCGACGTCATACCGACCAGCACACATGCCTTCTCTGCCGGTGATGCCTTCACGATCGCTGGCGTGCCGATCGCCAAGGACAGTGCCGCCATCGAAGCGGGGTTCGATCTCAACCTGACCGATGCCGCAACCCTCAGCGTCGCCTACCAGGGTCAGTTCGGCTCCGGCGTCCAGCAGAACGGCTTTAATGCAAAACTCAACGTGGAATTCTAATCAAGCGGGAAGGATCGTTCCGGAATGACTGCCCCTGACGGAAAAGGGGCTATTCAATCCGCTTGTCGCATCGCCCAGGCGGTCGTACGCCAGGAAGCGAACCTCGCGAGCGCCAGGCAGGAAGCCAGCCTTATCGCCGCCGGTCGGAGCGAGCCTACAAGGACGTGCGCAACTGTGATGAACGCGAACGCTGCGACCGCAGGTGCCGGACTTGATCGCGCAGAAGCGGACGCAGGAGCAGCTGGGAGGATTGTGTGGCGCGAAGCGGACCCTCCCAAGGTTCGGCTTTCCCCTAAACGCTTTACAGCCCGGTTTGGTAG
>NZ_RZRR01000963.1:0-2003 GCF_003998555.1 Mesorhizobium sp. M7A.F.Ca.CA.002.09.1.1
CGGCATCTTTGTCGGCCGATACGGGGAATGAATAATTACTTCTCCGAAACGCCAGCCTCGGCAAAACTCGCCATGCGGGCATGGCACTCCAGCGCCGAGCGGACGATGTTGACGGCGAGGCAGGCGCCGGAGCCTTCGCCGAGCCGCATGCCGAGGTCGAGCAGCGGCGGCAGGCCGAGCGCTTCGAGCAGGCCGCGATGGCCTGACTCAGCGGAGACATGGGCTGCGATGGTGTGGGCGAGGCCGGTCGGGTGCAGCTTCGACAGCGGGGCTGCGGCGGCGGTGCAGACGAAGCCGTCGAGCAGCACGGGTATGCCGAGATGTCGGGCGGCGAGCGTGGCGCCGAAGATGGCGGCCAGTTCGCGTCCGCCGAGCACGGCAGCGATAGCAAGCGGGTCGGCGAGGGCTGCGGCATGGCGCTTCAGGCCGGCTTCGATGGCGACCACCTTGCGCTTCAAGCCGGCGTCATCGACGCCGGTGCCGCGCCCTGTCCACTTTTCCGCGCCGCCGCCGAACAGGGCTGCTGAAACGGCCGCTGCCGGCGTGGTGTTGCCGATACCCATTTCGCCGAAGCAGATAAGGTCCAGATCCTTCGTCACCGCATCATAGCCGGCCGAGACCGCCGCCAGAAAGGCCGCTTCGTCCATTGCCGGACCTTGGGTGAAGTCGCCGGTCGGATGGTCGAGATCGAGCGGGATGACGTCGAGTTCGGCGCCGGCCATGCGGGCAAGCTGGTTGATGGCGGCACCGCCGCCAGCGAAATTCGCCACCATCTGCACGGTGACTTCCGAGGGATAGGCCGACACACCTTGCGCGGTGACGCCGTGGTTGCCGGCGAAGACGAAAACCTTGACGCGGTCGAGTTTCGGCATGTCGCGGCCCTGCCAGCGCGCCAGCCACGCGGCGATGGTCTCGAGCCGGCCGAGGCTGCCTTGCGGCTTGGTCAGCGTGTCCTGGCGGCGGGCGACCGCATTGGCCGCGGCATCGCTGCCAGCCGGCAGGTCGAGGCAGGCGGCGCGCAATTCACTAAGGGATTTGAAGGGCATGGGGGCAAAGTCTCCGAAAAGGAATCAGGCCGCGAGAATCAGGCCAAAGGGATCAGGAAAGCGCTACGGAAGCGACGAGCAGCACCGCGATCTCGCTTGCCTGCTGCAAGGCGCCGATCGTGTCGCCGGTCTGGCCCTCGATCTGGTTGAAGCAAAGGGCGCGGAATGCGGCAAACAGCAGGCCAAGCAGGATCAGCGCGAAGACGGCGCCGCCCAGCCCGAGCAAGAGAAGCGGGATCGCGCCGAGCAAGGCGCCGGCTATGGCGGTTTCCTGCGAGACGGTGCCGGCGTCGACCGAGAGGCCGTCGACGCGCGCTGGAGGCAAGAGATGCATGAAGGCGCCAAGCAGGCCGCGCGAGGCCGCGTGTGCGGCCAGGAGGGCAAACAGGGCCTGTGTGGGATCGACGAACTCCGACAGCGCGCTCCAGCGGACCAGCAGCGACAGAGCCAGCGCCGCCGCACCATAGGCGCCGATGCGGCTGTCGCGCATGATCTCAAGTTTGCGGCCGCGCGATTTGCCGCCGCCAAAACCGTCGGCGACGTCGGACAGGCCGTCCTCATGCAGGCAGCCGGTGGTGAGCAGGGTTGCCATAAGGGCAAGTGCGGCCGCCGGCCCCATGGCAAGGCCGAACCGTTCCGCCGTGGCAAAAACGATGGCGCCGATCAGGCCGACGACGAGACCGGCGATGGGGGCGGCCCAGATCGCCGCGGCAAGGCTGCGGCCGCGAAAATCGAAGACGGGCAGCGGCAGCCTGGTGAAGAAGACCAGGCAGAGCGCGATGTCGTCGACGGCCTGCCGTGGTGAAAGGGCCAGATTCCCGAATTTCATGCTCTAGCCCCTCGCGATCGCATGGAAGAAGGTGCCGCTGACATGGCCGCGCCGGTAGCCCGAGGCGCCGATCGGATTGCCCTGGCCGTCGGCAAGGTCGGCCAGCGGCTCGTCATTGCCGGTGGCCG
>NZ_RZRR01000964.1:0-1990 GCF_003998555.1 Mesorhizobium sp. M7A.F.Ca.CA.002.09.1.1
GTGGGACAGCTTTGCCGACGATGCCTTCATCCGCGACGCCGAAAGCGGGTTCTATTTCGACCCGGCCAGGCTGCATGTGCTCGACCATAAGGGTGAGCATCTCTCGGTGCGCGGCCCACTCAACATCGCGCGGCCAATCCAGGGCTGGCCGGTCATCGTGCAGGCCGGCGCCTCGGAGGCAGGACGCCAACTGGCGGCGGAGACAGCGGAGGTCATTTTCGCCGCCCATGCCGATCTCGCGGCGGGGCAGCGCTTCTTCGCCGACGTCAAAGGCCGTGCGGAAAGGCTTGGCCGGTCGCGTGACGACATCAAGATCCTGCCCGGCGCCTTTGTCGTTGTCGGTGACAGCGTCGAGGACGCGCAGGCCAAGCGGGCGAAGCTCGACAGTCTCGTCTACTACGAGAGCGGCATCGCCTCGCTGTCGATCGCCATCGGACATGACGCGTCCGGTTTTGATCCCGACGCGCCCTTGCCCGAAATCCCCGAGACCAATGCCTCGAAGAGTGGCCGCGAGCGCGTCATCGAACTGGCACGCGAGGAGAACCTGACCGTCAGGCAGCTTGCGCAAAGGCTGGGCGGCTATTCCGGCCTTGCTTTTGTCGGCACGCCTGAAACAATCGCCGACGAGATGGAGGAATGGCTGATCGGCGAGGGTTCCGACGGGTTCAACATCATGTTTCCATACCTGCCCGCCGGGCTCGATGATTTTGCCGAGAAGGTGGTGCCGGAATTGCAAAGGCGAGGGATCTTCAGGCGGCAATATGAAGGGTCGACACTGCGCGAGAATCTCGGCCTGAAGCGTCCGCCCAACCGGTTTTTCGAGTAGAGCCTTCTTCGCAGGGAGATTTTCGATGTCGATCCAGTCCAACACCCGCATCGTGCTCGCGGCGCGGCCACAAGGCCGGCCAAAGCCGGATGATTTCCGCATCGAGACGGTTGATGTCGTCCAGCCGGGAGAGGGCGAACTGCTGCTGCAGATCCTCTATCTGTCGCTCGATCCCTATATGCGCGGGCGCATGAACGCTACGAAATCCTATGCCAGGCCCGTCGATGTCGACGGCGTGATGGAAGGCGGTACTGTTGCGCGCGTCGTGATCTCTCGCCACCCGGAATTTACCGAAGGGGATATCGTGTTGTCCCATTCCGGCTGGCAGAGTTTTGCCTTGTCCGACGGTGTGGGGCTGCGCAAGCTGGATCCCGCTGCGGCACCCATCACGACGGCGCTTGGCGTGCTCGGCATGCCGGGCTTCACGGCCTATGCCGGTCTGCTCACCATCGGGCAGCCGAAGCCTGGCGAGACGGTCGTCGTGGCGGCCGCCAGCGGCGCGGTCGGGTCGGCCGTTGGCCAGATCGCGCGCATCAAGGGCGCGCGTGCCGTCGGCATTGCCGGCGGTGCCGACAAGTGCGCCTTCGTGCGAGACGAACTCGGCTTCGATGCGGTCGTCGATCACCGTGCCGATGATTTTGCCGAGCAGTTGAAGGCAGCCTGCCCCGGTGGCATCGACATCTATTTCGAGAATGTCGGTGGTCCTGTCTGGGACGCGGTGTTTCCGCTGCTGAACGAATTTGCGCGTGTGCCGGTCTGCGGGCTGATCGCGCAGTACAACGTCATCGCGGATGCCGGCGTCGACCGCTTGCCGGTATTGATGCAGCAAGTGCTGCACCGCAGCCTGACGATCAGGGGGTTTATCCAGCGTGAATTTGTCGACCAGCGCCCGGCCTTCTATCGTGAGATGGCCGAATGGATATCGTCCGGCCGCGTCCGCTACAGGGAAGATATCGTCGATGGCATCGAAAATGCACCACAGGCCTTTCTCGGCCTTCTCGATGGCAAGAATTTCGGCAAGCTGATCGTGCGTATCGCGGAATAAATGCCGCGCAACGATCAGGCGGGGCTGCTTGGGTAATTTCTGCCGCAGCCGTGGCCGCGGGGCGTGATTGCCAGCAGCCGCCGATCAGCCGGTTGCCCCGGCTGCCGATGACGCCGAGC
>NZ_RZRR01000965.1:0-1989 GCF_003998555.1 Mesorhizobium sp. M7A.F.Ca.CA.002.09.1.1
CGATATCCCAGCCGTAGAGGATGGCGCCGGTTGGCGCCTGGACGTCGCCATCCTCGGACAGCGCCCGCAGCACCTGGTCCCTGATATCGCGTATGTCGGCGGCCCGTGCGCGGAAATAATCCTGGTCTGACGCGTCGTAGCCGGCAATCTCGGTATCAAGCGCTTGCCGCCAGGCTTTGTCGGCTGGCAGGCCGGTGCGGATCGCGGCAAAGGCCGGGCTGCTCAGCGCATCGTCTTGCAGCATGGCGATCTGAAACTCGAGAATGTCGGCGGCATCGCCCTCGGCCATCTCGCTCAATGCGGTGAGACGGCTTGTCGCGACGGCGATTGCGGCTTCGAGCGCGGCCTTCTCGTCGTCGGCTGTTTCTTTGCCGACATAGGATACGACAGTCTGGTCGAGGTCGAACAGTGGCCCCTCGGCATAGCCGGCCGAGGCCGAAATGCCTTGCAGTCTAAGCGGTTCGGACATGGTCCGCGCCTTCGTCGAAATCGCGCCGCACCAGTTCGACCAACGCGTCGACGGCATCATTGGCGCCGTCACCGCTGGCCCTGATGTGCAGCACGGTGCCCTTCGGCGCCTTGGCCGCCATCACCTTGACGATGCTCTTGGCGTCGAACCATGGCCCGTTGGCGGCGAGCGCGATCTCCACCTCGGCGGCAAAACTCTTGGCCAACTTGGTGAACTTCACCGAAGGACGCGCGTGCAGACCCACCTCGTGGGTGATCACAACGGTCGCTTCGGCGGATGCGGACATGTCTTTCAAAATTCCCGTTCGTTCACGACGGCGACAATTCATGTGCCGTCGCCACCACTTCCCGCAGCGAGGCGCCGCCGGAGGCCTCGGTCGCTGCCATCACCGCGCCTTCGACGATCGGCGCGTTGCAGACTATGATCTTGTGCGAGCGTGGCTCGCCGATCATCTCCACCGCCATTTCCGAGTTGGTCTCCGCGCCGCCGAGATCGACCAGAATGGCGACACCGGCTTCCGCCCAGGCCTTGTCGATGGCGCCCATGATCGCCTCGACATTGGTGCCGAGCCCGCCATGGCCGTTTCCGCCGCACCATGCAAGCGGCACTTCGTCGCCCACCATCTGCCGCACCATGTCGGCCGTGCCCTCGGCAACCAGCGGCGAATGCGAGACGATGACGATGCCGACATTGCTCATGCGCTTTCCCCGAGGCTGTGCGCCACTGTGCGCACCAGCAGCGCGGTTGAGCGCGCGCCGGCGTCCATATGACCGATCGATCGGTCGCCCAGGAACGAGGCGCGGCCACGCAAGGCTTTCATAGGCACGGTCGCGTCGGCCGCGGCGTCGGCGATATCGGCGATTTCAAGAGCTGTCTTTCCCTGCAGCAGCGCGTCATGCACCGGCTGCAGCACGTCGAGCATGGTTTTTTGTCCGATCTGCGATTTGCCGCGTGCTGCCACAGCTTCGATCGCCTTGCCGAACGCCGCCGTCAGATTGGCGCGATCGGGTTTCGCCGAAATCTCCTTGCCGAGTGCCAGGAACAGGGTGCCGAACAGCGGGCCGGAGGCGCCGCCGACCGTCATCACCAGCTTGGTGCCGATCGCCTTCAGGGCATCGGGCAGCGGTTTGGCCGAAAATGCTTCGGCTTCGGCGCGCACGGCCTCGAAGCCGCGCTTCATGTTCAGCCCGTGGTCGCCGTCGCCGATCGCCTGGTCGAGCGCCGTCAATTCCTCGGCGTTCGCGGCGATCGTATCCGCGGCGGCCGCGATCAGCCGGGCAAGGTTCAACGCCGCCATGTCACCCGCATTCCCGGTTTCCATCTTGCCGGCAGTATCGAAAGAACGGTCATTCGACAACTGGAGCATACGTCAGGCCGCTTCATGCAATGCCGCGGCCGCCGCGAAGACTTCGGCCACCGCGTGAGCGCCGGGGTCGACCACACCTTGCAGCTTGCTGCCGACATAGGCCGACCGCCCGGCTTTTGCCTTGTCCATGGCGGCCGTGGCCTCGGCACCATGG
>NZ_RZRR01000966.1:0-1988 GCF_003998555.1 Mesorhizobium sp. M7A.F.Ca.CA.002.09.1.1
CGTCGGCGATGTCCGGTACAAGGGCCTGATGGCGGCGCTGGAGCTGGTCTCGGACCGCGCGACGAAAAAGCCCGCCGACAAGAAGACCATGGCATTGGTTTCGGAGGCGGCCTACGAGGCCGGCGTCATGCTGCGCGTCTCCGGTAACGCCATCATCCTGTCGCCGCCGCTTATCGTCAGCGCCGCGGATGTCGCGAGGATCGGCGAAGCATTGGATGCAGGCCTGTCGAAGGTCTGACGGTTATTGGAGAGAACGGAGTTTCGAGACGCAATGACTCAACCGCAAGAAGCGTTGGTTAGCCGGCGCTCGCGCCTGCTCGGTGCGAAATCGCAATTGTTCTATGACGAGCCCGTGCACCTGGTGCGCGGCGAAGGTGTCTGGCTCTACGATGCCGACGGCCGCAAATATCTCGACGCATACAACAACGTCGCCCATGTCGGCCACTGCCACCCCTATGTGGTCGAGGCCCTGTGCCGGCAGGCAAGCCTGCTCAACACCCACACGCGCTATCTTCACACCGCCATCCTCGACTATGTCGAGCGGCTGACCGCGACCTTCGATGCCAGCCTGTCGACCGCCATCCTGACCTGCACCGGCAGCGAGGCCAACGACATCGCGCTGCGCATGGCGCAGGCCGCCACCGGCCGCATGGGTATCATCGCCACCGACGCCACCTATCATGGCAACACCGCGGCGGTTTCGCAGCTCAGCACCCGCATGCCGCCGGTCGGCGGCCGCGCCCGCAATGTCAGGCTGGTGCCGGCGCCTGACAGCTATCGCCATCCGGCTGCGATGGCCAACGGCAAAGCCTTTGGCGACGCAGTGCGCGAAGCCATCGCCGCGCTGGCAAAGGACGGTATCGGCCTGTCCGGCATCATCCTTTGTCCGCTGCTCGCCAATGAAGGCTTTCCGACGCTCCCATCCGGCTTTTTCGACGACGCGATGCGCGCGGTGCGTGACGCCGGCGGACTGGTCATCGCCGACGAGGTGCAGCCTGGTTTCGGCCGCACCGGCAGTCATTTCTGGGGCCACCAGCGCGCAGGCTTCGTTCCCGACATCGTCACCATGGGCAAGCCGATGGGCAACGGCCATCCAATCGCCGCCGTGGTCACATCAAGGGAGATATTGGCGACCTTCCGCAACGCCTTCCGTTATTTCAACACCTTCGGCGGCAATCCGGTTTCCTGCGCGGTGGCCAATGCCGTTCTCGACGTCATCGAGCAGGAAGATCTCGTTGCCAACGCGCGTGACGTCGGCGCCTATGCACTCAACCTGCTGCGCCCGCTCGCCGATCGCCATGAATGTATCGGCGAGGTCAGGGGCGCTGGCCTGTTCTTCGGCGCCGAACTGGTTCACGACCGCAAGACGCGCGAACCGGCGCCCGACATTGCCGAGCAGGTCGCCAACCGGATGCGCCAGCGCGGCGTGCTGATGGGCAAGACCGGCATCCACGGCAATGTGTTGAAGATCCGCCCGCCAATGCCGTTCTCCCGCGACAATGCCGACTTCCTGATCGGCGTCCTCGAAGAAGTGCTTGGCGAAGTCGGCGGAGTGAAGGCGTGAGCGCAGTCTCCGCGCAATCCGAACCCGAGACGGCAGCCGACGTCACGGCGCTGGCCAGGCGCGCGCTCGCCCATTGGGGCATTGATGAGGGTGAGCCGGAGCTGCTGAAATTCCGCGAGAACGCGGTCTTCCGGATCCGTCTGCCCGATGGCCAGCCGGCCGCCATGCGCATTCACCGGTTTGGCTATCACACGGACGCCGCCCTGCGCTCGGAACTGCAATGGATGGGTTTTCTGCAATCGGCCGGCATCGCCACGCCATCTGCGGTCGCCACGCCGGCTGGCGATCTGTTCGTGCTTGTCAGCGCGAACGCCTCAATGCAACCCCGGCAAGTCGATTGCCTGAGCTGGCTGGAAGGCCGCGCCGTCGGCGCGCGAGGCGTGCCGCTGGATTTTACGCCCGAGCAGGCAAGACAGATCTTTAC
>NZ_RZRR01000967.1:0-1987 GCF_003998555.1 Mesorhizobium sp. M7A.F.Ca.CA.002.09.1.1
GCACCGAGATGATCACGCCCCTGATATTCTCGGCTGCCGTAATGCCGGCCCAGAAGGCCTCGAAATCCTCCGGGCGGCAGCTCAAGGGCACCATGAGGCTGTCGAGGCCCTTCTGCTCGAAGATCTCGTTGAATATGCCGGGGCTCTTGGCATGGGCCACGGGATGGGCCAGCATCACGAAGATCTCGGCCTTGCCGGTTCCGCGCATCGGTTTTACTCCTTTTCTTTTGACAGTTCGTGGCCGCTGAGGATCTCCAGCGCCTGGACGAGGGACGAGTGGTCGGCCTCCGCGCCGCCTGGTCGGGCTGAGCAGGCGCTCATCAGTTGTTGCGCCATCGCGGTGTTCGGCAGCGAGACGCCAAGCGCGCGGGCGCTTTCGAGCGCGAGGTTGAGATCCTTCTGGTGAAGCCGCATGCGAAAGCCCGGGGCGAAGGTCCGGGCGATCATGCGCTCGCCATGCACCTCCAGCACGCGGGACGAGGCAAAGCCGCCCATCAGCGCGGCGCGCACCTTTGCCGCGTCGCAACCGGCCTTGCTGGCAAAGACGAGCGCTTCCGCCACGGCCTCTATGTTGAGCGCGACGATGATCTGATTTGCGATCTTGCAGGTCTGGCCGGCGCCATTGTGCTCGCCGATCAAGGTGATGTTCTTGCCCAGCGTCCGAAAGATCGGCAGCGCGCGCTCGAACTCTGCGGTCGGCCCGCCGACCATGATGGTGAGGCTCGCCGCCTTGGCGCCGACCTCACCGCCCGAGACCGGGGCGTCGAGGTAGCCGGCTCCCGCTTGCCGCAGTTTCGCTGCGAATTCCGCAGTGGCGATAGGGCTGATCGAGCTCATGTCGATGACCAGCTTATCGGCCGACAGCCCCTCCAGGACGCCGTTTCCTCCAAGCAGGACACGCTCCACATCTGGCGTGTCGGGCAGCATGGTCACGATGATCTCGGACATCCGCGCCACATCGCCAGGAGAGGCGACGACCGATGCCCTAAGGTCCTTCGGCAGAGGGGAGCGGTTCAGGACCGTGAAGATCTCATGTCCCGCGTCGACGAGATGGTGCGCCATCGGTGCTCCCATCACACCGAGCCCGATGAACCCGATCTTCATTCTTGAACCCCTGTACGAAGGTTGGTGCGTATTGCATCTTGCAGCAAATTATTGCCGTATGATATAGGACATCATACAAATTTCAACGTCCTTTCGCTCATCGGAGACCGACCGCAAAATGCAAGAGCGCCTCAACACGCTGAAGGCTGCCGTGTCGGCCGGCCGGACCCATATCGGCATCTGGTGCTCGCTGGCTTCGGCCCTGACGACGGAAATTGTCGCGGGCTCCGGCGCCGGCTGGCTGCTGATCGATGGCGAGCATAGCCCCAATCATCTGCGCAGCATCATGGCCCAGTTGCAGGTCATGGGCGGCTTCGACAGCGAGGCCGTCGTCAGGCTGCCTTCCGACGATCCCAATCTGATCAAGCAGGCCCTGGATATCGGTGCGCGCAGCCTGATGATCCCCAATGTGCGGACGGCCGATCAGGCCCGCGCCATTGTCGCGGCTATGACATATGCGCCTGGTGGATTTCGCGGCTTCTCGGTCGGTCACCGTGCCAACGGCTTCGGTCGCATCGCCGGTTACCACGCCAAGGCGCGTGAGCAGCAGCTTCTCGCCGTACAGATCGAGGATGAATTAGGCGTCGCCAATGCCGCGGAAATTGCGGCAGTGGACGGCGTCGACGTTCTCTTCGTCGGACCCGGCGACCTTTCCACCAATATGGGTGCGATGGGCAATCCCGGGGCCGCACACGTTCAAGAAGCGATCGCCTCGGTGCGCAAGGCGGCAACGGCGGCAGGCAAGGCCAGCGGGATCCTGGCTCCCGCAAAGACCGATGCCGACCGCTACCTCGCCGACGGCTTCACCATGGTTGCCGTTGGTTCCGACCTCGGCCTGCTGGCGCGGGGCTCGGATGCCTTGGTCGCTTCGTTCACTCAGTAG
>NZ_RZRR01000968.1:0-1985 GCF_003998555.1 Mesorhizobium sp. M7A.F.Ca.CA.002.09.1.1
GCTTGCTGTCGAGCTTTCCCGCCGGCCTGACCGTTACCCTCGGCAATCCGAAGACGATGATCTTCTATCTCGCGATCACGCCGACCATCGTCGACCTGAAAACCATCACGCTGGCGGATTACGGCATCCTCGTCGCGCTGACCGTTGTCGTCCTGTTGGTGGTGCTGGTGCCGTATCTGGCGCTGGCGGCCAAGGCGCGCTGGTTTCTGAAATCGCCCCGCGCGCTCAAGGCGCTGAACCGCACGGCGGCCGGCTTCATGGTCGGTGCTGCTGCAGCGATTGCCGCTCGGCAATAGAGAGCTTTCCGCCAAAGCATTTCGCAAACGGGCCTTTGCGAGAAATGCTTTTCCGGGACGGCACGGTTTTAGACACAGGGCCCACTCGGATATTTTCAGCCGACAGTCTATCTTGCGCGACCGAAGGCCCTATCTTGCCGGCTGCAATTCCACTGCCTGAAATCCTTACTCGCCTGAAATTCTGGGAGCGAAACCAATGAACAAGCCCGTCACAGCCCGTGTGCCCGGTCGCGGCCGCGTCTACAATTCCATCACCGATACGATCGGCGACACGCCCCTGGTGCGGCTCGACAAGTTCGCCAGGGAAAAGGGCATCGTCGCCAATCTCATCGCCAAGCTCGAATTCTTCAATCCGATCGCCTCGGTCAAGGACCGCATTGGCGTGGCGATGATCGAGGCGCTTGAGGCATCAGGCAAGATTTCTCCCGGCAAGACAACGCTGATCGAACCGACGTCGGGCAACACCGGCATCGCGCTTGCCTTCGCCGCCGCGGCCAAGGGCTACAAGCTGATCCTGACGATGCCCGAAACAATGTCGGTCGAGCGCCGGAAAATGCTGGCGCTGCTCGGCGCCGAGTTGGTGCTGACCGAGGGTCCGAAAGGTATGAAGGGCGCCATCGCCAAGGCCGACGAACTGGCAGCGACGATCCCCAATGCGATCATCCCGCAGCAGTTCGAGAACCCGGCCAATCCGGAAATCCACCGCACGACGACGGCCGAGGAAATCTGGAACGATACGCATGGCGAGGTCGATATCTTCGTCGCCGGCATCGGCACCGGCGGCACCATCACCGGCGTCGGCCAGGTGCTGAAGAAGCGCAAGCCCTCCGTGCATGTCGTCGCCGTCGAGCCCGACTCCTCGCCGGTTCTGTCGGGCGGCCAGCCCGGCCCGCACAAGATCCAGGGCATCGGCGCCGGTTTTGCGCCCAAGATCCTCGACACGACGATCTATGACGAGATCGTCAAGGTGTCGAACGAGGATTCGGTGGCCAATGCCCGCCTCGTCGCCCGCCTCGAAGGCGTGCCGGTCGGCATCTCTTCGGGCGCCGCCCTGCAGGCGGCCATCGTCGTCGGCTCGCGGCCGGAGAACAAGGGCAAAAATCTTGTGGTGGTCATCCCGTCCTTCGCCGAGCGCTATCTGTCGACAATCCTGTTCGAGGGGCTGGGATCGTAGTCCGACGCTCCTTCGCGTCCAAGCTGGCCCGCTGAAAAAACGCGCGTGGCCGCCATCGGCGGCTTGAGCGCGGCACCGCTTCCGGTTCATATCGCCCCGGCCTGCTTTGCGCGGCCGGGGGAGAATTTTATGTACAAGCTTTATACCCGTCCTGGCAGCGGCGGCTTCGTCGTCGAGGCAGCGCTGGCGTTGGCGAATGCACAGTTCGAGCAGATCGACGTGCCGAAGACCGACCGGCCCGACCCCGCCTTCCTCGACATCAGTCCGTTGAACCAGGTGCCGGTGCTGACCTTGCCGGACGGAAGCTCGATGACGGAATCGGCGGCGATCTGCATCCTGCTTGCCGAGCGTCATCCCGATGCCAATTTGGCGCCGGCAGCAGACGCGCCTGCCCGCGCCGATTTCCTGCGCTGGATGGCCTTCATGTCGTCGGTGCTCTATCCGGCGGTGCTGCGTTTCTACTACGCATACCGCTACACTGCCGATCCCGAAGGCACCAAGGCGGTCAAGCAGGC
>NZ_RZRR01000969.1:0-1983 GCF_003998555.1 Mesorhizobium sp. M7A.F.Ca.CA.002.09.1.1
CTTATATACTTCGATGAAAGATAAATCTGTAAGTATATTAATTGTTGCGATCGTTATGAGATATGGCATACTAATAACTTAACGAATTAGAGCGCATGCTGGGCGGGAAAACGCGTGCTCAAAGGTCGATTTTCAATTGCGCTCCTCTTGGCTTTGGTCACCTGCGGGCACTCGCAATCCGCATCACTCGACACTGGAGACGAACGTTTTCTCTGGCTCACCTCTTCGTCGATCGATCGCGTTGCCGTGACATACTCGCAGGGAACGCTCTATGTCCCCTCAGATCTATTTCGGGAACGAAATCCGAAGGCAACCATGGATATCAAGCAAGTCGCGCTACGACTGAGCTATCCTGAACTGAAAGCTGGCCGCGGGCCAAACCCCCAGATCCGGGGGGAGGAGGATCTGCTGCCGCTTTCGGACGCACTCGGAGTGGCGGCCTCCGTTCCAGGCGGCCCACTAAAAATTCATATTCCGCAAAACCTCCTGCTTCCAATTATAAATGACCTCGATGCTGGTATTAAATTCGCCTCGTTTCGCGTAAAGGATAATGCTAAGGGGTATCTCTCTCACAATATCTACTATATTTCCGCGCCGGATCCTATGTACATTATGTGCACTGGATATTCTTCTGTATCATCGTGCATGATGAGCTTTGATAGGGCTGGATTGCGCTGGATGATCATGGCGCCTCGTAAATATCTTCGAGAGGACGTCTCTAGGTTTCACAAACGTCTTTCGGCGCTGATTGATTCATTTTCTGAAAAATAGGAGCGTATCATGCCAACTTCACAGCAGATAAACGATATTAACTCTGCATATGCGCTTACCATCTCGACGGGTGACGCGTCTCATTACTACGATGCGCTTTCCGCCGCTGGCATCTACTATGGAAGCATGGCACATGGTGTCGTGAACGCCGACTCGTTAATCGGAATTGTTGCTAACAACTATGCCAAGAACAAAATAGATGGCGATTTCGCGTCAGGACTCTTTGACCAACGTCGCGATGCGCTCATGCTGGAACTCGCTACGCGTGACTACGCTCTTCGGTCAACACAAACTGATTGGAACCTTACGGGGCGGCAAATTTCCGACTATCATGATGCAGCATACCAAACTGTTTTCCCCGAGCTCTCAGGCGCGGCGGAAGGGTGGACACCCTACTACGAGGTTCGAGCTCTCAACGACTATGATTTCTGGCTGGTCACGTCGAGTGCGGATCTGTCTCAGTATCTATCCTACTTTAGAATGAATATTCCGCTGACAGTCGGCGATGCTACGGCGAAAAACTATGCGCTCCAATGGTTCCAGGATATGGATCCATTTGTGTTTAATCTATCTCAGATGAAATTTATTATCGGGGACGATGTTCTCGCCAAAAGCTTGCTCCAGTGGGCCGCTACCCATACGGGATTCTTGGATAGCAAGCAGTCATATCTGTTCGAGCAAAAACCGTATGCCCCAGCTAACGACACCGATGCGTCTGGTTTCCTTGGCAGGTTCATTCATGGTCTCCTGATTGAGGAGGCGGTTTCAGGAACCTCAAATATCCTGCATGCCAGCACTGACTACAAGGAGATATCGTTCGACCGGAGCGATCTCCCCACAACTCCCCATGGGACTGAGTTCGATCACGTGATCAACCAGACCATCGGCACCGCAAACGAGTTGACTCTTGCAGGGTACAATTCCGAGTGGATGCAATCGGATTCCTACAAACTGTCGAACCCTTACTATTGGGGGCTCGACCCGCATAACATCGTCAATATCAACGGCGCCACCTTCATAGCCGGAAATGCGGCAACATCGGCGAACAAGGATGGAAATCTGGTTGTCCTGCAGGGTGACGTTACCAGCTTCACCTTGAACAGCACCTCTCAGTTTATTCTTGTTGGGAATGAAAAGGACAACGAGATAACCTTGGTCAATCCGGATCAGGGATTTGTCTTTTCTGGCGCTGGAAATGACCACATCATAGTC
>NZ_RZRR01000970.1:0-1981 GCF_003998555.1 Mesorhizobium sp. M7A.F.Ca.CA.002.09.1.1
TTCAGCGGCCGACGGCGGAAACCCGCCGTCGGCCGTGGTCTCTGATGTGCCGCCGCTTACTGCGCAGCCTTGATCTCGCTGACGATCTTCGAATAGTCGCGCTGGGCGTCGCCGACGTCACGCAACTGCTCGAATTTGACGAGATCGGCCACCGGCATCGCCATGTTGGGGAATTTTGCCAGAAAATCGGCCGGCAGGCTCTCCATGGCCGGCTTGTTCGGCACCTTGTAGTCGATGTTCTGCGCCGCCCAGGCGTGGTTCTTGGCGTCGAGCATGAAGTTGATGAACTGGAAGGCGGCGTCCTTGTTGGCGGAGGCCTTCATCACCACCATCGTGTCGACCCAGAGGTCCGAACCTTCCTTGGGAATGACGTATTTGATCTCCGGCTTTTCGGCGATGCCGTAATTGCACCAGCCGTCCCAGGCCTGCACCATCAGTGCCTCGCCGGACACCAGCTTGGAATAGAAGGTGGTGTCGTCATAGGCGAGCAGGGTCTTCTTGGCCGAGATCAGCAGATCCTTGACCTCGGCCATCTTGGCCGGGTCGGTTTCGTTGACCGAATAGCCCTTGTCGAGCTGGCCGGCGGCCAGCAGCCAGCGGTCGGTCGCCAGCATGGTGGTCTTGCCCTTCAATTCGTCGGAGGGCGCGAGCAGGTCGCTCCAGCTGGCCGGTGCGACCTTCATCAGATCCGAGCGATAGCAGAGGCCGGTGGTGCCCCAGGTGTAGGGCACCGAGAAGGCATTGCCGACATCGTGCGGCAGCTTGGCTGCTTCCGGATAGAGGTTGGCGAGGTTGGGGATCTTGGCGTGGTCGATCGGCTCGGTCAGGCCGAGCTTGTTCAGCACCTCGGCGAAGGGTGAGGAGACAAAGACCACGTCATAGCCCTTGCCGCCGGCGGCGATCAGCTTGCCCATGATCTCTTCATTGGTGGCATGCACCACCACTTCGCCCGAAACGCCGGTTGCGGTCTTGAAGGCGGCCATGGCGTCGGGTGCCATGTAGCCGTCCCAGTTGGAAATGACGAGGTCGGCAGCCGTCGCCGGCGCGGACAGCGCCAAGGCCAGGCCAAGTGCGATCGAAGATGTTTTCAGCGCACGGCGCCGCAGGCTGGTAGCGGTCATGACAGACTCCCATTCGGTTGATCGTCGAATTTCATTCGCCGGACCAACGCTTGCGACCCTTGCCGCTGCCTCGATCCTGTTCCCTCGGTCTTTTTCTCGCCGATTGTGCTGACAGTACTATTGCAGAAAAAAGTACGTCAATCCATAATTTGTCAAACGACCGAGGAAACTGGCCGATTGCGTCCGTTCGGGCGATCGGTCAAATCAATGCGGTCATCTCGTTTTCCGCTGGACCAGCCATGCAAGCCGCAGCCAGACGACCCCGCACCAACCATCTTGATCTGGCGCAGCGCATCCTGGATGTGGCGCGCCAGCGCGGCTTCGAGCCCGGTGCACGCTTGCCCGAGCAGCAGATCGCGTCGCTGTGCAATGTCTCGCGCACGCCGGTGCGGGCGGCACTCGGCCTGCTCGCGGAACGGGGCGTCGTGCGCTGGGAGGCGGAGTCCGGTTATCATCTGGCCATCGACCTCACCGCGCAGGCTTCGGTCGCCACGGAATTGCCCGCTGCCGAGGAGGACGAGTTGGCCGAGGCGATCCTGCGCGACCGCTCGGCGCGGCGACTGGACCAGACGGTGACCGTCGCGGGATTGATGCGGCGCTACAGTGCCGAGCGCAAGACGGTATTAAAAGCGTTGAACAAACTGACCGAAGAGAATCTGCTGGATCGTGCGCCTGGCCAGTCCTGGCTGTTTCGGCGCACGCCCGACGATCCGGAAGCGCAAGGCGACAGCTACGAGTTCCGCTTGCTGCTCGAGCCCGCGGCCATCCTGACGCCCGGCTTCAGGCTGGACGGCGCGCGGGCGGCGACGTTGCGCCAGGCTATGGAAGCGCTGGTGACGCTGCCGGACGCCGCCTTCGAC
>NZ_RZRR01000096.1:0-9796 GCF_003998555.1 Mesorhizobium sp. M7A.F.Ca.CA.002.09.1.1
ATCCTGCTCAGCCGCGCCAGCGGTTCTTCGGGAAAAACGTCGCTGGCGGCGACGATGTGGCCGCTCTTCACCGCCGCCATCAGCGCCGGGAAGTCCACCACGCCGGCGCGGCTGAGCAGGATGAAGGCAGCGCCCTTGCGCATGCCGGCAAAGGCGTCGGCACCGAGAAAACCCTGGTTCTCGCTGGTCACCGAGGCAACGACGAAGATGAAGTCGCTGGTCGACAGCACCTCGTCGAGGGAGGCCGGCTCGACGCCATTGTCGATGAGGATCGATGGCGGCAGCCATGGATCGAAGACTTTGGTGCGGGTGCGGAAGCCCGACAGCAGCCGGTTGAGCGCCCGGCCGAGATCGCCGAAACCGATGATGCCGACATCGGCGCCGGACAAGAGCCGCGCCGTCTGGTTGCCGTCGCCGCCCCACAGTTCCTGTCCCTGGCGGAAGGCGAGGTCGGCATCGACGATGCCGCGGGCGAGATTGAGTGCCATGGCAAGGCCAAGCTCCGCGACCGGCTCGGCGAACACCAGGCCGGTGGTGACGACATGGATGCCGCGCGCGAACAACGTCTCGTAGGGCATATTGTTGATGAGGTTGGTCTCGACATTGAAGACGCAGCGCAGTGTCTTCATCCGATCGAGCGTTTCGGGCGATATGGGCGGCTGGCCGATGATATAGCGCGCCTCGGCCAGCACGTCGGCCGGCAGTTTCGCGACGCCGTCAGCGGTCGTCTCGACGATGCGATAGTGCGCCTTGAGCCGCGCCAGCTGCCGGGCTGTGAAGATCAGGTCGAGCGTGCGTGGTTCAGGCGCACTGATGACCAGCGGCAAGGCGCTGTTGGACATGACTATTCCCTCTGTTCCCCAATGGCCAAAATACCTTGGATGAAACGATTTACAACATCGCGCGGCCGAGGAGAGCGGGATTGGCGCTGGGATGAGGTGACCTGTCGGAGCCGATATGTGCCGGCAATGCAACAGTGAAGAATCGTTTGACCGCGATGGCGTGGATACGACGTAAGAACCAGTAATGGCACAATTGACATGGGGCAGGGAATTGGTTCTGCTGGCGCCGTATCAATTCGGAGGGCACTTTACAGTGAAGAAATACGAGAAACCAACCTTGCAGAAGCGCGACAGGCTTTCGGGTGTCACGGCCCAGACTGCCCCATCGACACCTCCGCCGACGGCAACCTGAGCGGTTGGCGACTGACGCCTTCGCCCTATAAGGGCAATCAATATCGGCGATAGGGCGCCACTGGTCGCGCCCTATCGCATATTGGCCACGGGTGCCCGCCGTTGTCCCAGATGCCGGACCTTACGGCCGATGATCATCAGCTGGCGCGCGGTGTTGTTGCGCAGGCGCCGCACGCGCCATTCCAGCCCGGTGTCGGCGGTAATCGACTTGGCATAGTAACTGACCCGCATGCCATCCTCATCGGCAGCCACCTTGACCGGGTCGTCATAGAAGGCGTTGATCTTGTCAGCCGCCATGCCTGGAGTTTCGAGCCAGCGTGGAATGTGAACCGAATGGAGCTGATCGACATCGGTCATCACGCGGCCGATGCCGACGCCCGGCGTCGGACACGTGGTACAGAAAGCATCGCCGATGAAGATGACCCCGTCGCGGCGATGGCCTTGCGTCGTGCTCAGACTGATCTGCCTGACCTCGACAGGACTCGCGACTTCGAAGTTGCCGCATCGCACGGCTATTTCGGGCATCAATTCGCAGAGCATCTTTTGCGGCTCCTGGCGGAACGCCCGCGTCCACGGCTCGGCCACATTGCGATAGAGGAACATGTTCGCCCGCATCTTGTCGCCGAGGGGAAAGATGCTGATGTAGGCGATACGGTCGGCGGCCCGCCTGCTGTAGCAGGTGACGGACTGATGACCGAAATCGCTGGGCGAGATGGCGAGGTCGAATCCCATCGACAATGAATGCGCCTTCGATTGCTCGATACGCTCGACGCCGACGGCGCGCCGCACCGCCTCGCCGTGACCGGTTGCCACCACCAGCAGGCGGGCATCGATGACGGTGCCGTCGGCCAGCACAAGCCGCTGCCGGTCCGGTCCAGTCGAGACTTCGGTTACCTTGCCGACCGTCAGCGGCACTTGCGCAGGCAAGGCGTCGCGCAGGCCATTGATCAGCGCGCCATAGGAGAATGTGAATTCAGCCTTCTTCTCATGCGCGAAGAACTGGCCGAGGCGAAAGACATGCGTGTCGGTCGTGGAGGTGACGAGACGCTTGAGTGTCGCATCGAGGCCGAGCTTTTCGAACAGCAGCATCTGGTCCATGCCGATCTTCTCGGCCCGGAATTCCTCGTGGTGGACGCGGTGCGGATCGATCAGCGCCACCTTGCGGCCGGCTCGTCCCAACAGAATTGCCAAGGTCGTGCCGGCCATTCCGGCACCGACGATCGCCACATCGACTTGGGCCGGGCCAGCCTCTGAGATACTCATTTTGCTGCTCTTTCTGATGGCAACGGCGCGTTTCACAATCTCCGGTAGAAAATATCTTCCGGACCTAAATCAACCGCAAGCAACCGGCGCGCGTGCTTGGTAGTAACCAATGTTTAGGTTAATCGCGGGCCCGCTGCTTCCAGCGCGGTGCGATCGCCGAGCCATCGATGAACTCAAAGCCGCCAGCCTCGTTGAGCGTGTGAAGTTTACGCCCACTCCATAGCGCACCTGGATTTAAGATGGTTTCAACGACCTGCTCCATGCCGATCAAATCAAGGTGAGAAATGCGTGCGATGCCAAGCGCCGCGCCGTAGCTCCTGCGGCAGTCCTGGACCGGGCGCAGCAGGTCGTTGCCGCGCCTGACCATGCGGCCGGCCGGCCGCACCGAGGCGATATCGATCAGCACGGGATTTTTGGGGTGCGGCGTCCAGGGGCCGCGAAAATCCGGCGCCGACCACAGATGCAGCGCGTCGGAGAAGGCGCCGCCGCCGTCGCGGACGGTGGCGAACAGCCACCAGGCGCCGCCATGCTCGACAAGCGTGGCGTCGCTGGCGACGACACCGGACAGAAGCGTCGCCTCCTTGACCCATCCGCCGGGAAAAGCTGTGGCCCGGTAGAGATCGACCGTGCCGTTGGCGCAGCTTTCCGGCACCATCCAGACCTCGCCGTCGCGCTCGAAGACGAAGGGGTAGGAGAGATGGTAGGGCAGCTCCAACACCGGTTCAGGCCTTCCGAGCGGGCCTGCCGGGCCGAAGGGAACGGCGGAGATGATGGCTTTGCCGAGCCGATGGATATAGTCCTCGACGAACAGGGTCAGCTGGCCCTGGTAGAGGATGGGGAACGGATCGGCGTAGAAGCGGCTGCCGTCGTCCGGCAACTCTTGCCAACCCGACGCCGGATGCGCGCGCAGCTCGAACAGATCGCGGCTCCCGGTTTGCCGCCAGCCGACCTTCCAGTGCGGCGCGTTGTAGCAAAGGTGATAGATCTTCTGGATGATCCGCCGCGCCAGCGCCTTGCCGGCCCTGACCCCAAGCTTGCCCGCCGAGGGCATTGGCGGCGGGCCGCCCACCTGCGCCGGTTCGGGCAGATCAGGCACGGACTTTGCCGCGCCTGACATGGCAGCTATGATCAGGCTTGCTGTGCGCGCCAGCATATCCTGGAAGGACGCCAGCGCGATGCCGCCATATTCGGTGCCCAGACGCCCGGCGGCGATCGCAACGCCGTTCTCCTCGATGCGGGCAAGCGGCGTGCGACCTGCGAGGATCAGGGCCAGCAAGGCCGCTTCGCCGCTGGCGCCGTCATAGGTGACGCGCCAGATCCGTGTGTTTTCCAGCCTGACATCGCCGCAGAGGTCGATGACGAGGTCAGGCGAAGCGGGGGACTGCCGGTAGGGCGCGAGCGCCGAAAGCGGCACACGCTTGGCCAGTCCATCATGGGACAGTCCGTGGATCGCCGTTTCGAGTTGAAACAGGGCCGCGGCGCTGCGCGGAATGCCACCGCCCGCCGGCCTGACATCGACGGACAGTTCGACGTCTTCGAGCGCGGCAAGGCGCTCCAGCAGCGTGACGTGAAAGGCGCGGACGCAGTCGCCGTCCAGGCGGAGGCTTATCTGCATGTTGGAGGTCCGAAAAGGCGGTGCCCGGCCTTGCCGGCCAGACCGGTCCGGTCAAATTGTAACCCCATTTGCATTCGTCTCCGCTCGCTGCGTAGCCAACACCTCGATATGTATATTTTTAAGCAAACCGCGTGCCAAAATTCACGTCACCTCTCAACATAATTAACAATGTTTTAACAGTTGGAGGAATAGCTAGGTTAGCGCCGCAAACTGATCTTGCCGGCATATGGAGTATTGTCGGAGGCAGCCATGCAATCATCCCTGCCCATGGTTCCTCAGCAACACTCCCCGGATCCGGCACGCGCGGGATCATATGCAGCCTCCACTGTCGAACTGGGCGATCTGAAGCGCATCCTGGTGCGCCGCCGGTTCTGGATCTTCGGCACCGTCGCACTGCTGACGCTGGTCGCCCTGCTCTACGGCCTATTCACACCGGCGCTCTACAGCTCGGCGGCGGAAATCCTGATCGATCCGCAGGACCTGCAGGTGGTCACCAACGACGTCAATCCCAGCCGTATCTCACCCGATGGCGGCATCACGCAGGTCGAGAGCCAGGTCAGCGTGGTCCAGTCGACAGGCGTGCTGATGCGGGCGATCGCGGCGACAAACCTGACGCAGGATCCGGAATTCAATGGGCAGGGCTTGCTGTCGCGCCTGCTCGGTTCGGCATCAGCCGAAGGCGACAGGTCGGTGCAGACACTCGACGCGCTGCGCCGGCGCCTGGCGGTGAAGCGGGCCGACAAGGTCCTGGTCCTCGACGTCATCGTCACTGCCAAGAGCGCCGACAAAGCCGCCCTCCTGGCCAACGCCATCGCGCAGGCCTACCTGGTCGACCAGGCGAGCGCGCGCGCGAAAATGGCCAAGGACGCTTCCGAGTCGATCACCGCGCGGCTGGACGAGCAGCGCAAGCGCGTCCAGCAAGCCGAAAACGCCGTCGAAGCCTACAAGTCCGCCAACAACATGGTGATGGCGGCAGGCAATCTGGTCAGCGACCAGGAACTGACCGAGATCAACACGCAGCTTGCGGCGGCGCAGAGCCGCACCGCGGCGCTGAAGGCGCAGGTCGACCAGATGCGCCGGCAGAGCGGCACGCCGGACGCAACTTCGGAAGCAATGCGCTCGGCGGTGATCTCGAGCCTGCGGGCGCAGGAGGCGACGTTGGTCGACCAGGTCTCGCAGCTCGGCACGGAGTTGGGGCCGCGTCATCCCTCGCTGATCGCAGCCCAGCAGCAACTGCGCGACACACGCCAGCTGATCGCGCGCGAACTTGGCCGCATCGCCACCGCCACCGAGACCGACTACGAACGGGCGCTGGCCAACCAGCAGGCGCTGGAAGCCAAGGTCGCCGGCATGAAGAGCAAGTCGCTCGACACCGATCAGGCCTCGGTGCGGCTGCGCGAATTGCAGCGCGACCTCGAGGCGCTGCGTTCCGTCTACTCGAACTATCTCCAGCGCGCCCAGGAGACGCGCGAGCAGATCAATGTCGACAGCACCAATGCGCGCATCATCTCCAACGCCATGCCCGCCTTGAAGAAGAGCTGGCCGCCTCTGCCGCTGCTGTTGCTGGGCGCGATATTCGGCGGCCTTGGGCTCGGCACCGGTCTGGCGCTGATCGCCGAATATTCCTCGCCGACGGTGCTTTCCAGCGCCCAGATGCAGTCGGCCATCGACGCGCCGGTGCTGGGCGTGGTGCCGGCAAAGTCGGACACAGGCCGGCGCTGGTGGCCTTTCGGCGGGGCGCGCGCCGCCGCCTCCAGCCAGAAGACCGATGCCGTCGTCGGCCTTGCGCTCAGGCGCATGTTCAGTTCGGGCCAGCGTCCGGCGGACTGGCCGCTGGTGCCTTCCATCTTGGTGACATCGTCGCCGGGCGAGGGCGCGCAGCGCAGCCGGGTGGCGCGGCTGCTGGCCAATGCCGCGGCATCCAGGGGCAGCCGTGTGCTGTTTATCGATGCCAATGCTGGCGGCGGCGGCCAGAAGGATCCGCAGCCGGGGATCCTCGATGTTCTGCGCGGCGAGTACGCGTTCGAGGCCGTCAGCCATTACGCCGCCGGCAGCAACGTTGCCGTGCTGGGCAGGGGCCGCTCAAAGGCGGTCTTCCAGGAAGCGCATGGCATCTATTTTGCGCAGCAGATGCTGGCGCGGGCCAGCCGGAGCTTCGAGCTCGTCGTCATCGACGGCGGCGCGCTGGCCGACAATCTCAATGCCTCGCCGCTGGTCGCCATGGCCGACGAGATCGTGCTCGTCGCCACGCTGAACGCCACCCCGATGCGCGACGTCACGACGACTTCGCAGGCGGTCTCCGTCATGGGGCGCCTGCCGACAGCCGCCTTGCTGGTCGACGAGGCCGCCTGATATGGCGGCCAGTTGGAGCGCAAGCGCTTCGAACCATGGTGCTGCCGCACCCCGCGCCGGCACGCCCATCTCCGGCACCTCGGTCGATGCGCTGACGCGCTTCGGATTGATCGCGGCGGTGGCGGTGCTGTTCAGCATCTCGGGGGGCATGCTGTGGCTGGTCGGCTACAATTATGATGGCCTGTTCGGCAACCCGGCGACCAAGATCCACCCGTCCACCTATCTCATCGTCCTGCTGCTTGCCTGGCGCTCCTGCGCATCAGGCAATCCGGTCGGCCATATCGTCCATCTCGCTGACAGGCGGCCGGCCAGCGCGCTGATGGCCGCCATATCGATCGTGCTTCTGGTCGTTGTCATCGCCAGGCAGCGGCCCGGTATGGCCGGCATGATCGATACGTTCGTGGCTGCGGCACTTCTCGTGCTGATGCTCAGCGAGGACGACGAGCGGACCTTCGCCGGGCTGCAGACCGTCGTCCACGTGGTCATGACGGCGAATGCCTTGCTTGCCCTTTTCGAGTTCGCCACCAAGACGCTTATCTTCCCCTATCGCCTCGACGGCGTGGCGTTTACCACCGATCTGCGCTCGAGCGCGCTGCAGGGGCATCCGCTTGCCAATGCCATGGTGACGTCGATCTATGTGCTTGCGCTGCTCTCCGGTGCCAGATCCCTGTCGATGCCTGTGCGGATAGGGTTGATCGGCTTGCAATGCGCGGCACTCGTCGCCTTCGGCGGCCGCACGGCGATGGTGACGACGGTGGTGCTCGGCGGCTGCTACCTGCTTTTTCAGGGCATCACCAAATTGCGCCAGGGCCGCGTCAATCTCCTCGGTGCGGCACTCGGCTTCATGCTCGCCGCCCTGCTGCCGGTCGTCATCATCGTGGCGGCATATCTGGGCTTTTTCGACGCGCTGCTGGAGCGCTTCGTGTCGGACAGCGGCAGCGCCAATGCCCGCGTCGAGATGTTCGAGCTCTTCAAGCACCTGGAATTGCGCGATCTGATCGTGGGACCGGATGTCGACCTGATCGACAGCCTGCGCCGCATCAACGGTCTCGAACAGGGCATCGAGAACCCGATCATCCGCACGGTCCTTTATCAGGGCGCCTTCTTCACGCTTTTGCTGACGTTCGGCTTCGTGCTGTTCCTGTTCGAGGTGGCGCGCCGCTGCCATCCCGGCATCTGGCTGCCGATGCTGGGCTGGGTTATCCTGATCAACACTTCGGAAAGCGTCGCGTCGAAGACGACGCTGCTGACCAAGTTCGTGGTGCTGGCATTGGTGCTCTATCGGCCGGCGCGGGCAGCGTTCAGGCCGGTCAGTCCGCCGGCATGGTCAGGCCAAGCGCCGCGATGATATCGGGGTCCAGCGCCCGGGTGGTGTCGTCCATCATGCCCATGCCATCGAAGAGATCCCACAGTGCCCAGGCGAAGCCGAGTTCCTCGGCGCTCCGCCTCACATCGGCGATGTAGCGCCCGCGATCCGGATTGGGCGCGGCGACATAGCGGGCGTCGGTGCGCAGCGCGCCGAACTCGCCCATGATGATGCGTTCCGGCGCAAGGCTATGGCCATCGGCCCAATCGCGGACCTGGCGAAGATATTTGTCGACAAACCAGCGGTCGGGCTGGGCGTCGAAATAGACTTTCAGCACACGCTCGGTCTCGGCATAGGCTGCTTGCTTGGCGTCTTCAGGGGTTTCGGTGTCCTGCGCCATGCGCGCCCTGACCGATGCCAGCGTCTGTTGCAGCGAGCCGGCGGATGCCGGCCACGGCACATTGTTGAGCGACCGATAGACCGGCTCGCGCATCCAGGGCGCGCCCTGATGGCTGAACAGATAGGGCTCATAGAAGTGGAAGGTGAACAGGATCGGCTCGAAGGGCGACAGCGGGCCCGGATCGAGCGCGGTCAGTCCGCTCACCATCGAGCCGCAGCCTCCGGTGACGACCAACGGCAGGGTCGCTGCCGATGCCCTTGCCGCGGTCAGAAGCGCGAGCTGGATTTGCAACCAGACGTTCGACGCGCAGGCCTGCGCCGGTTCGTTGACCGGCTCGAGCGCCACCCTGCCGGGCTGGAACCGCGCCAGCCTGCCGGCAAGCTCGCCGACCAGCCCGCGATAGAGATCGAAAGCGGGTGCGGCGGTGCTGGAGACCATGCGGTCGGGGTTCCAGTAATGGGTGGCAGCGTTGGCCTGGATGTTGACGATGATGCCAAGATCGGCGTCGAGGGTGGCGGTGACGGCGGCGTCCAGCATGTCCAGCAACTGACTGCGCGTCTTGGCGTCGGCGGCCAGGAAAGGGCCGGGATCGACGGGCAAGCGGATGAAATCGAGCCCGGTCTCGCGCAACCGACGCAGGTCGTCTGGGGTCGGCACCGGCCGTTGCGACTGGAAGGGCGGCCAGCCGTAGTCGGTGCGGGGTGCGGGAAATTCACGCGTCAGCGAGAACCAGGGCCAGGCGTTGACGCCGCGCCGAAACCGCGTCCCGGCGGCGGCGCGAGCGATTGGTGCGACCGGGAGCGAGCCGAGAGCCGCTGCAGTGGACAGCGCGGTCCGCAGCACCCGCCGGCGCGACCAGCCTATCATACGGTTCCTGGCGATGCGTGATCCATCGCAGTGGTCTTGGCGGCGGTCATGCCGAGCAGATGATAGGCCTCGTTTTCATAGGCGAGCAGGACATCGTCCCAGCGAAAGGCTTCGCGGGCCCGCGCCCTCGCGGCAACGCCGCAGGCCTTGACCAGGGCATCATCGTCCAGCGCCTGCTGCATCCGCTCGGCGCAACTGTTCTTGTCGGTGAAGTAGATCGCCGCAGCCCCTGCGGTCCACCTGTTGTAGGGATTGTCATGCGCGATCACCATGTTGCCGGCCGCCAGCGCCTCGACCAGCGACGGGTTGGTGCCGCCCACCGTGTGGCCGTGCAGATAGGCGCGGGCGTGGAAGCGCAGGGCCTTCACCGTTGCCTGGTCGTAAATGGCGCCCGGCAGGACCACCGAGCCGTTCGCCGCCTTGCGGATGGCGGCATGGTAGGGGATGTCGTCGGACAGCGTTCCCAGCACCACCAGCTTCATGTCGCGCTTGGTGGAGCAAAAGGATTCGACAATCGGCAGGATGTTGTTGTCGGGTTCGATGCGCGCGATCGAGATGAGATAACGCCCGGGCTCGAGGCCGAGCGCCCGGACCGGCGCCTCGGGCGCTGATGCCACCGGATCGGCGCCATAGGCGATGGTGGCGATGGCGCTGCGCGGCCGGCGCGTCGCCAGGTGATCGGCGATGGCGGGATGATCGGCGACCAGCCGATGCGAGGCCCAAGCGCCGATCCATTCGTTGAGCCAGAACCAGGTTCGCGCCGCCATCCCCCATTTGGGGCGACGCCACTCGATGCCGTC
>NZ_RZRR01000971.1:0-1979 GCF_003998555.1 Mesorhizobium sp. M7A.F.Ca.CA.002.09.1.1
GGAGATGACTGCGACCATATTGCCGCGCGTCGTGTAGTCGAAGGCGCGCGAGGGGTCTTCGGCGATGGCCAGGACCGGAACCGCGACACCAGGCGAATAGGCGAGGCTGAGGTCGCGCTGCGTCGCCATCGGCTTGGTGGCGACGACCTCCAGCTTGCCCGGCCGACCCATGGCGTGGAATTCGAGCGCTTCCTGCGCACTGACGGACGGACCGCTGTTCTCGGTTTTCCTGGCCATGATGTACTTGATTTCCTCACCGGTGCAGCACCTCGTTGAAGCGGGTGCTTTGTGTCGGACCGAATTAAGACCACGCGCCGCCGCGTGTAAACTGCCAGCGTGCGGAATCGCGGTTGGTACGCGCGATTGCGGGCATCCTGCCGTCCCGGTCGTCCCCTGTTTTTCGAAGCCCCGGCATTAAACCGCGCGATCACATCTGCTAGCGTGCGGCGCATGAACATGCACAGCCCGAACGAGCCAGACGCCCCCGAGGCGATGACGCCGGTGCCGACCGCCCACGCCGGCGCCACGCCGATGATCGAGCAATTCATCGAGATCAAGGCGGCAAACCCGGATTCGCTGCTGTTCTATCGCATGGGCGATTTCTACGAACTGTTCTTCGACGATGCCGAGAAGGCAAGCCGGGCGCTGGGCATCGTCTTGACCAAGCGCGGCAAGTATCAAGGGCTCGACATTCCGATGTGCGGTGTGCCGGTGCATGCTGCTGACGACTATCTGCAGAAGCTGATCGGCCAGGGTTTCCGCGTTGCCGTCTGCGAACAGATCGAGGATCCGGCCGAGGCGAAGAAACGCGGCGGCAAATCGGTGGTGCGCCGCGATGTGGTGCGGCTGGTGACACCAGGCACCATCACCGAGGACAAATTGCTGGCGCCGTCGGAATCGAGCTTCCTGATGGCGCTGGGGCGGGTGAAAGGCGGAGCGGACCACTCCTTTGCGCTGGCCTGGATCGACATCTCGACCGGCGCCTTCCGCGTCACCGACACCACCGCCGACCGGCTTTTGGCTGACATCTTCCGTGTCGATCCGCGTGAGTTGATCGTTGCCGAGCCAGTGTTCCACGATCCGGAGCTGAAGCCGGTGTTCGACGTGCTCGGCCGCGTCGCCAGCCCGCAACCACCGTCACTGTTCGATTCGGCGTCGGCGACAGGGCGCATCGCCCGCTTCTTCGATGTGGCGACGCCGGACAGTTTTGGCGCCTTTTCGCGCGCCGAACTGTCGGCGATCTCGGGCGCCATTGCCTATGTCGAGAAGACGCAGAAAGCGGAGCGCCCGCCGCTGTCGCGGCCCGAACGCGAGGAGCAGGGTTCGACCCTGTTCATCGATCCGGCGACACGCGGCAATCTGGAACTGCTGCGCACGCTGTCGGGCAGCCGCGAAGGCTCGCTGTTCAAGGCGATCGACCGCACGGTGACCGGCGGCGGCGCAAGGCTGCTCGCCGACCGGCTGATGGCGCCGCTGACCGACCCGGCGGCGATCGGCGCCAGGCTGGACTCAGTGTCGTTCTTTCGTTCCGAAACGCGACTTTGCCAGGCGGTGCGGTCGAGCCTGAAGAGCGTTGCCGACATGCCCCGCGCGCTGTCCAGGCTGGCGCTCAACCGGGGTGGGCCGCGCGACCTTGGCGCGCTGCGCGCCGGCTTCGAGGCGGCAGGCGCGATCGCCGAAATCTTTGCCGCGACCGCCCTGCCCCCGGAACTTGCGGCGGCATTGGCCGCCATCCATGCACTGCCCCAAGCGCTTTCGCAGCATCTGATGCAGGCACTTGGCGACGAACTGCCGCTGCTCAAGCGCGACGGCGGCTTCGTTCGTGGCGGCTACCATGCCGATCTCGACGAGATGCGGGCGCTGCGCGACGAATCGCGAAAGGTGATCGCCGGGCTGGAACGCTCGCTGATCGACGAGACCGGCATCCGCTCGCTGAAAATCCGGCACAACAATGTGCTCGGCTACTATATCGAGGCTGT
>NZ_RZRR01000972.1:0-1967 GCF_003998555.1 Mesorhizobium sp. M7A.F.Ca.CA.002.09.1.1
GACATGCGCAGCCGACCGGTTCCCGCGAAGATCGCCGCTGGATCGATGCCGAAGGAGAGGTTGAGCTTTGCCGGGTCCGATCGCCGCTTGCTCAGGAACGCGACCAGCCAGTCGGCCACGGCGCGGCTCCAGGGATGGGCGTCGATGCGAACCTGGATGCGGTTGAGCGGTATGCCGTCCAGCACCGCCTCCAGCGCCTCCGCCGTTCTCGGCAAGCCGTAGCCGAACGCGTTGGGCGCCCCTTCGAAGACCAGCGACAATCCCGTGGCACCCTGTGCAACATCCTCCAGCGCTTGGCTTCTGGCACGGTCGATGTCCGGATCGTCGATGCGCTGGCTGACGATCCATGGCGATTTCGGGTTTGTACGCACGATCGGTTCCGCCGCGGTGCTGCGGTCGTAGAGCGGTTCGATACGGATGTTGTCATCGCTGTGCGAGACCAGCTTTTCCTCGAAGGAAGCGCCTGCCAATGCCTTTTCCGCCAAGGCGAGCCATCGCTGACGCTCGGCGTTCTCGGGTTCCACGTCCTGGATCAAGGCTCCGGCGCCCATCCGTCCTCCTCGTTTCATGCGGCCGCACCAGCCGGGAGCGGTTCAGTCTACGGTCCCCGGTCCGATATCGCAATGCAATGCGCTTTCAGAGACCGGATTCGATCCATCAGATATAGGTCAGTCCGCGTGGACGACGATTGCCAAACAGCGGCAAAATCCGCAAGCTCCAAAAACCCGATCTGAACGAATGGGGCCGATTTGGGCGAATGGCCCGGATTTGGACGAATGGCCCCGATTTGGACGAATGGCATTGTCGCTGTGCAATGGCCTCACTATACCTGCGGCAAGGCCACTGGCTTTAGACACATCAGTTTGCGGAGACCGGACATATGGCTGACGAGACCAGTATTTTCATCGGCGCCAGCCGAAAGCCCGACGACAGCTATCAGCGTGCCGAGCAGTTGTTGCTGCGATATGGGAATCGTCACGGCCTGGTGACCGGCGCCACCGGCACCGGCAAGACCGTCACCTTGCAGATCCTGGCCGAAGGATTTTCCAACGCCGGCGTGCCGGTGTTCTGCGCGGACATCAAGGGTGATCTGTCGGGCATCGCGATGATGGGCACGGCACAGGATTTCCTCGTCAAGCGGGCCGAACAGGTCAAGCTCGATCCGTATGACTTCCAGGAATTTCCCGTTATCTTCTGGGACTTGTTCGGCGAGCAGGGTCATCCGATCCGCGCCACGGTCTCGGAAATGGGGCCGTTGTTGCTGTCGCGCCTGATGAACCTGACCGAGGCGCAGGAAGGCATCATGAACATCGCCTTCCGCCTGGCGGACGAGGAAGGCTTGCTGCTGCTCGACATGAAGGATCTGCAGGCGCTGCTCGCCAACATCGCCGAGCGCGCCGACGAGATCGGCTCGCGCTATGGCAACGTGACGAAGCCATCGGTCGGGGCTATCCAGCGCACGCTGCTGGTCCTCGAACAGCAGGGGGCCGCAAACTTCTTCGGCGAACCGGCACTGCGTATCGCCGATATCATGCGCACCACCCGCGACGGACGCGGCGCCATCAGCGTGCTTGCCGCCGACAAGCTGATGATGAATCCGCGGCTCTACGCGACCTTCCTGCTATGGCTGATGTCGGAGCTGTTCGAGGTGCTGCCGGAAGTCGGCGACCCCGACAAGCCGAAGCTGGTGTTCTTCTTCGACGAGGCCCATCTTCTGTTCGACGAAGCACCCAAGGTGCTCATCGATCGCGTCGAACAGGTCGTCCGACTGATCCGCTCGAAAGGCGTCGGCGTCTATTTCGTCACCCAGAACCCTTTGGATATCCCTGAAAAAGTCCTGGCCCAGCTCGGCAATCGCGTCCAGCACGCGCTGCGCGCCTATACACCGCGCGAGCAGCAGGCAGTCCGGACGGCGGCCGAAACGTTCCGGCAAAATCCCGATTTCGACTGCATGACCGCCATTACAC
>NZ_RZRR01000973.1:0-1961 GCF_003998555.1 Mesorhizobium sp. M7A.F.Ca.CA.002.09.1.1
AGCAGATCGACCTGTCGAAGACCTACACGACCGAATTCGTCGACGCTGCCAAATAGCGGCGCCAGCCTACCACTCGTTGAATAACAAGGACTTGCGCCGGCTGCTTGAATCAAGAAGGCAGCGGCGCGGCCTCCCGAACACCTGGAGATCCGTGGCACTGCCGCGGGCTCCCTTGCCCCATTGCGACAGGAGTGCGCCATGCAAGTGCAACCCATGGCGGCCGAGAAGCTGTCTCAGGCCGCGCCACAAGCCGACGCCGCGATCGCCATCGATGATGTGACCTTGCGTTTCGTCACGCCCGACGGGCACATGATGACGGCGATCCGCGATTTCACGATGACCGTGGCGCGCGGCGAGTTCGCCTGCGTCGTCGGGCCGACCGGCTGCGGCAAGTCGACGACGCTCAACCTGGTCACCGGCCTGTTGCGGCCGACGACCGGCAATGTCCGCGTCATGGGCACGCCGGTCACCGATATCAGCCGGGACATCGGCTTTGTCTTCCAGGCGGATGCGCTGTTTCCCTGGCGCAGTGTCATCGACAATGTCGCCGCCGGTCCACTTTATCGCGGCACGCCAAAGGCGCAGGCCTACGACCGCGCCCGCGACTGGATCGCCCGCGTCGGCCTCGGCCGCTTCGAGAAGCACTATCCGCACCAGCTTTCGGGCGGCATGCGCAAGCGCGTCGCGCTGGCGCAGACCTTCATCAACCAGCCCAAGATCCTTTTGATGGACGAGCCGTTCAGCGCGCTCGACATGCAGACGCGCACCGCCATGCAGGACGAATTGCTGGATCTGTGGTCGGAGCAGAAATCCTCGGTTGTCTTCGTCACCCACGACCTAGAGGAGGCGGTGGCGCTGGCCGACAAGGTCTATGTGCTCACCGCTGGGCCGGGCACGGTCAAGAGCGTCTACCGCATCGACCTGCCGCGCCCCCGCGTCATGGCCGACATCCGCTACGACCCGAACTTCGTCGAGATCGCCAAGGTGATCTGGAACGATCTGCGCGAGGAAGTGCAGCTCGGCCAGAGCCGGACCTTGCAGACCGGACATTGAAAGGAGAAACAGCATGACCGCAATCTCTCCGACCGCCAACCAGGCCGCCGTCCGCGATGCTTCCATCGCCGTTGCCGAAGCCCGGGCGAGGGCAAGGCTGCGCCGCCGCCACGCGCTTGTCATCTCCTTGCGCCTGGCGATCCTGGTCGTCTTCCTTGGCCTGTGGGAACTCGGCGCCGACTACAACATCATCGACCCGTTCTTCTTCGCCAGCCCTTCTGGCATCTGGCAGCAGATCTGGTCGTGGATCACCGAAGGCACCTCGCAAGGCCCACTCTGGCTGCAGATCTACGTGACGCTGGAGGAAACCTTCCTCGGCTTTGTCATCGGTGCCCTTGGCGGCATCGCCGCCGGCATCATCCTCGGCCGCAATCGGCTGTTGGCGGATGTCTTTTCGATCTACATCAAGATCGCCAATTCGGTGCCGCGCGTCGTGCTCGGCTCGGTGTTCATCATCGCGCTCGGCCTCGGCATGGCGTCCAAGGTGGCGCTTGCCGTGGTGATGGTGTTCTTCGTTGTTTTCGCCAACGCCTTCCAGGGTGTGCGCGAGGCCGACAGGGCAATGATCGCCAATGCCCAGATCCTTGGCGCCTCGCCGTTCCAGATCACCCGCACCGTCATCATTCCTTCGGCGATGAGCTGGATCCTCGCCAGCCTGCATGTCAGCTTCGGCTTCGCGCTGGTCGGCGCGGTGGTCGGCGAGTTCCTCGGCGCCAAGCAAGGCATGGGCCTGCTGATCTCGACCGCGCAGGGCGCCTTCAACGCCAATGGCGTGTTCGCCGCGATGATCATCCTGGCTGTCATGGCGCTGGTGGTGGAGTTCATCATCACCCGCTTCGAGAACTATGTCGTGAAGTGGCGGCCGGCGCCGTTCAACGAGCAGGGAACGTGATCGGTCAGACCAGGGG
>NZ_RZRR01000974.1:0-1960 GCF_003998555.1 Mesorhizobium sp. M7A.F.Ca.CA.002.09.1.1
ATGAGCAGCAGGCAGACATAGGCCGGCAGCGCATAGCGCAGCGTTTCCGCATTGCGCAGATGGAAGGCAGGGCGCGGCGATGCCGGACTGCGCTGGGCATGGGCTGGCTCGGCGATCTTGAGACGCCGGTCCACGCGCTCGAGTTGCGAGGGCAATATGCCGGCGCGCCAGGCGGCGAGCCGGGCACGCGCGGCGCGCAGTTGCACGGCAAGCACCGATGCATGCGAGATCGAGCCGGCAAGTGCCGCCAGTACCAGAATGGTGCCTTCGGCGATGGTCGCATAATAGGCCGATACGTTGAGCACCAGCAGGATGTTCACCACGATCATCAGGATAAAGGCGCCGAAGACAGAGCCCACCGGGCCGCCCTGCCCGCCACCGAGGCGCGTGCCGCCGACGACGACCGCCGCGAACATCGACAAGAGCAGCGGATTGCCGACCAGCGGATCGCCGCTGCCGGTCTGGGCGCTGATGAACACGCCGGCAAGGCCATAGCAGCCGCCGGCGATGACATAGACGGCAAAGCGCACCAGAACGACATTGATGCCGACGGAAGCGGCCGACTCCGGATCGCTGCCAAGCGCGTAGAGTGCTGTGCCGAAGCGGGTTCCCTTCAGCCAGAACCAGGCGAGCAGGACGACACCGATCACCACCAGCGGCATCGGCAGCCAGCCGGCGATCGCGTCGCCGAGATAGAAGGTGCCGAGATCGGGCGACACGAAGCCGCCGGGCTTGTCCATCACCAGCAGCGTGACACCTTGCAGGATGAACATGGTGGACAGCGTCACCACGATCGGCTGCATGCGCAGCACCGCGATGAAGAAGCCGTTGAAGGCGCCCACCGCCATGCCGACGCCGATGCCGACGGTGGTCCACAGGAGGATGCTTGCGCCTGGCGCCATCGGATCCATGCTCGATGCCAGCACGGCATTGACCAGCGATATCACCGCGCCGGCGGACAGGTCGAAGCCGCCCGACAGGATCACGATCGTCTGGCCGATCGCCGCGAGCGCCGAGGTGGCGCCGCCGCTCGACAGGAACGACACATCGAAATAGGTCAGCGGCCCAGCGCTGATCCAGTCGACGACGAAGAGCAGGATCGCCAGGACGGCCGCGGCGATCAGCGCGCCGCGATTGCGCACCAGCGCACGGCGCAGTCCGAAGCCGCCGGGAACAGGGGATGAGGCTGCTGCGCTGCTCATGCGGCGGCTTCCCCGGCATGGCCGAGCGCCGGGCGCATGATGGCCGGTTCGGTGATAGCGTCGCCTTCGAGTTCGGCGGCGATGCGCCCGTCATAGAGGACCAGCACCCTGTCGCATTGGTGAACGAGTTCGGGGATCTCCGTCGAGTGCAGCAGGATCGAACCGCCCGAAGCCACGTAGTTTCGCATCATCACATAAAGCTCGTGCTTGGTGCCAACGTCGATGCCTCGGGTGGGATCGAACAACAGCAGGATGCGGCTCTGCGCCACCAGCCACTTGGCGATGGCGATCTTCTGCTGGTTGCCGCCGGAAAACGCACCGGCCCGCGTCCACAGCGCGCGGCGGTCGACCTCGACAGTGGCGAATGCCGCCTCGACGGAGCGGGTCTCGGCTTGCGCGTCGACAAGGCCTAGCCGTGTGAAGCGCGATATCACCGGCAGCGTGGCGTTCTGGCTGCCCGACAATTTCAGGAACAGGCCTTCGGATTTGCGGTCTTCCGGCACCAGGCCGATGGCCATGTTGGGGCGCAAGGCATCGGCCGGCGAACCGAGCCAGACCTTGCGGCCGTCGACGAGGATGTGGCCGCGCTCGATCTCGGCCATGCCAAAGCAGGCCAGGAACAGGTCCTGCTGGCCCATGCCTTGCAACCCGGCGACGCCGAGGATTTCGCCCTTGCGCAGATCGAAGCCGGCGCCGTCGAGCTTGCGTCCGACCTTGAGGTCGCGCACGCCCAGAACCGGCGGACCGAAGGCCTGGGC
>NZ_RZRR01000975.1:0-1960 GCF_003998555.1 Mesorhizobium sp. M7A.F.Ca.CA.002.09.1.1
GATCTCGTTCGCTCAAGCCGCAGCCCCCTCCATCACGGTTACGCCCGCGTCGCCATTGAGGCCGAAGACGATCCCCTCGGCATATTGCGGGTCTTCCAGCACGGAAACCACCCTGTCGCCGAAGGTTCGGGGCGGCATCGGCGCACCGAAGCGGGTGACGAATTGTTCGGGCGTGATGCCCATGGATCCGGAATAGGCGCCGGCCGCCGCATCGCCTGTTCCGGTGCCGAGGATCATCTGCCGCGGCACGATCGCCTGAAAGCGGATGCCGAGCTTCTTCTCCAGCGAAACGCCGTTGGCGTACTTCGCCATGAACCACAGCATGCGCTTGGCGCCGCCATAGCCGCCCGACAACTGCGACCCGGTGACGGCGGCACCGCTCGATCCCACCAGAACACGGCTGCCCGGCTTGAGCGGCAGGTTGAGCGCCGCCTGCAGCCAGTATAGCCCGGCCTTGACGTCGGTTTCCCAGGCGATTGAAAAATCTTCCCAGCTCAGTTGGTCCAACCGGCCCATCCGGGGCGTGGCACCAGCATTCAGGACCACGACGTCAGGACGAACCTCGCTAAGAATGCGATAGGCCGCGCCCTCCTCCGCAACGTCGGCGCGGATAGTGGCGACCCCAAGCCGCGCACCGACCGCATCCAGCGCCTCGACGCCACGGGCAACGACGGTCACACTGGCGCCCTGTTCGACCAGCGCCTCGACCAATCCGAGGCCAAGCCCACGGCTGCCACCGGTGACCACGATTTCTTTATTCCTGAGGCTCATCGACCCTGCTCCTTAGCTTCACTGTAGCTAAGACGTTTGAGGGTCGGAAAAAGAGCCAAGGTTTGGCGAGGCGCGCTGTCGCGGCGACGATCCGCGACATGCCGGCAATACTGGCGATCGGGCGGAAAGCTGCCTGTCCGCTTTCGGCCTAAAATGCGATGCCCGATATTGGACGCAGTAAGGTTAGAGGCTGCCGGCGATGAAAGCGCTGCCGGTCCATGCTGCAGCATCCCAGCCGGATATGTTCAGAAGTCGAGAGCGACCATCATGCCGCGGACTTCGGCCATTTCCAGCAGCAGGTCTTGGAGTCTTTCGTCCAGTGCGGCACCGGTCAGCGCCAGAAGCTCGGTGACGCTCTCTCTCATCGATATGACGGCGGCGCCTGTCTTCTCGGCGAGCAGCCGTCCGATGGCAGCTCGGATCAGGTCGTCCTGATCAGACATTGCTTCACCTCCCAACGCACTGCAACCTCCCCTTGCTTTCCATGCCTCACCGCCGCTTTCGACAACAGGGCGTGATTTCCCATACCGTATGATTTTTGATGCGACATCGGGCAGCTTTGCTCATGCCAGCAGATCGTCTCGATGAGCCCGCCAGTCGTTCAACACCGACAATGAGGGCAGGAGCGAAAAATGGCCGGGCTGGACCGTTTCAACCGCTGCAAGCAGTGCCAGAGGCACTTCGTGCCGATAAAGCCCAATGCACACGCCCCCTTTGGCCGTTGCCGGCAATTCCGTGACGGTGTCGAAAATCGAAAACGTACCCGTTGGCTCTTCCACGATTTCGAAACGCCCCACCCCAAACCTCCCTCTGCACAAAAGTAGCGACCAACGCGGACATCCCCCTAGTGGTTCCCTAGGCTGGCAGTTTTTTTCGCGCCTTGGTTGTAGCGCATGCCGGCAGGACAGTCATGCCCGCAGGGCGCGCAGTCAAAAATCGCTACGCACATTTTAAATCTTGACGCGTGTCAATTTTTTATAAAACATGCGCAAACGCCGGCATGGCATCGGCCGGCGCTCTGGGAGGAGCAATGCCTGACATCGAAAAGCGCCCGAACCGGGGCGGCAGTCCGCACATCCCCAAGCTGGCAGCAGTCCGTTGGCGGATCGTCGCGCCAGGGGCCGGGGTCGCTTGCGCGCCGTCGGACATTGCAGTCGCCGGACGGCGACATCGATGCAGCCCATAAAAC
>NZ_RZRR01000976.1:0-1958 GCF_003998555.1 Mesorhizobium sp. M7A.F.Ca.CA.002.09.1.1
CATCAATTGCGCACGCGGCGGTCTGATCGTCGAGGCCGATCTGGTCGCAGCGCTGAAGAGTGGCAAGGTGGCCGGCGCTGGCGTCGACGTCTTCGAGGTCGAACCGGCCGAGAACAACGAACTGTTCGGCATGGAGAATGTGGTGGCGACGCCGCATCTCGGCGCCTCGACGACGGAGGCCCAGGAGAATGTCGCGCTGCAGGTTGCCGAGCAGATGGCCGACTATCTGATCAAGGGCGCCGTCTCCAACGCCATCAACATGCCGTCGATCACCGCCGAGGAGGCGCCGCGGCTGAAGCCGTTCGTCAAGCTCGCCGAGGTGCTCGGCGCCTTTGTCGGCCAGGTCACCGAGGATCCGATCAAGGAGGTGGAGATCCTGTTCGACGGCTCGACCGCGACGATGAACACGCGCGCGCTGATCAGTGCAGCACTCGCCGGGCTGATCCGGCCTCAGGTCTCGGACGTCAACATGGTGTCGGCGCCGATCATGGTGAAGGAGCGCGGCATCATCGTGGCCGAGGTCAAGCGCGACAAGTCGGGCGTGTTCGACGGCTATATCAAGCTGACGGTGAAGACCGAGCACATGACGCGCTCGATCGCCGGCACATGCTTCTCGGATGGCAAGCCACGCTTCATCCAGATCAAGGGCATCAACCTCGATGCCGAGGTCGGCCAGCACATGCTCTACACCACCAATGCGGACGCGCCGGGCATCATCGGCCTGCTCGGCACCGTCTGCGGCGAGAATGGCGTCAACATCGCCAACTTCCAGCTCGGCCGCAACCGGCCGGGCGGCGATGCCATAGCGCTGCTCTATCTCGACGCGCCGTTCCCGGAAGCCGTGCTGGAAAAGGTCAAGGCGCACAAGTCGATCGACTCGGCCAAGCGGCTGCAGTTCGACGTCAACGCGATGTGATTGAGGACAGGCGGTCGCCGACCCACCTCGTTGACGCCGGCCGCCGCGGCGGCCGGTTCATGTCAACTCGTCCGAGCCATCGGAGACACCCACGCGATGTCGGTAGACCAGTTCCCAGCCCTTCCAGCCCGTAAACAGCAAGATGAGAACCACGATCAGCGATAGGACGATGCCGGTTGGCATCACGGCCGCCGCTCCGCCGGCATACCGCGAGTACCAGTTGTAAAGCTCGATCAACACGACGAGTACATTGCCGCCGGCATGGAGCCATGCCGTCGTGAGATTGCGGACCTGCACATCGCCGAGAACATCCGTCAAGCCAGCAAGCGCAGCCAGGGCAGCCATGATCAGGCCTGCGCCGAGAAGCCAAAGCGACCCGGTGACCCATCCAGGATCGGCTGTTCGCCAGAAGATAAGGTCGCAAACGAAGGTGCCGACAAAAAAGGCAATCGGAAACGGAATCAGCATCGGGTGGATAGGGTGACCAGCAATGCTTGCCGTGCTGCGAGGGTTGTGGCTCATCATGTCGCCTCCCTGGCGTTCAAACTCCGCTGGAGGTGAAATGTTCCAAGTAGGGGACGCGGCAGGATTCATGCCGCTGTTTCCGCGCCATTGGCGAAGTCCAGGCCGTTCGCGTGATTACCGCGACGGCGGAGGGCGTCAGCCGCCAAATGTCATCCGCGGTGGTCCGCCACCGCCATCTTGCGCCCGCTGTATTCGGCAAGCCCGATGCCGCCCAGCACGAGCACCAAGGCCAGCGCCTGATAGAGCTGGAACGTCTCGCCGACGATCAGCACCGACAGCAGCGTGCCGAAGATCGGCACCAGATTGATGAACAGGCCGGCGCGGTTGGCGCCGATCAGCTCGTTGCCCCTGATGTAGAAGATCTGCGAAACGACCGATGCGCCGATCGCCGTATAGACGATGACGGTCCAGCCGCGCGCGTCGGGCATGATGACCTTGCCGGCGAGGACCTCCCACAGGAAGAACGGCAACGAGGTGACGAGTGCCGAAACCGACAGGGCCAGCATCAGGCTCTGCC
>NZ_RZRR01000977.1:0-1950 GCF_003998555.1 Mesorhizobium sp. M7A.F.Ca.CA.002.09.1.1
GGTGCCGGGGCCGCAATAATTGCCGAAGACGAAAGGCGAAGGCCGCGCCATGGCGTAGCGGATCGGTTTGGGCAGTTCGGCCTCCGGGACCTTCGTCCACGGATTGGCGCAAGCGGAAACGAAAAGCAGCGGCAGGATGGCAAGAACGGCTCGCATGTCTATCCGCGCCAGCTTTCTGAAAGGTTCCCCACCCGGCGACCTGCCCGTGGCCGGCGACCGCACGCCTGATGCCACACTGGCCGGTTTTGTGGCAAGGAAAAGGCGGCACGGCCAAAGCGTATCGCGTTTGATCGGATTCATGCGATGCGCTTTAGCGTCTTAGTTTATGCATGTCGTTCGCCCAAAACCGAGATCAGTTTTGGGCGACATGCCTCAGACGAACAGGTTCCGCTCCCGCTCCACCATCTTGGTGATGAAGCTGGCGACGATCTGGACGCGGCGCAGTGGCCTGACCGATTCGTGATAGACCAGCCAGTAGGCGCGGCGGATGGGTGCCACGACATCGACCGGCACGAGTTCCGGCATCGAGCGGGCGACGAAGGTGTGCAGGATGCCGATGCCGGCGCCCGAGCGCACTGCTTCGGCCTGGCCGAGCGCCGAGGAGATGGCGAAACTGGTGCGCCAGTCCGCGCTGAATTCGGCCGCGTAGTCGAGCGAAGGGCTGACAATGAGATCCGGCACATAGCCGATAAGGGTGTGCTGGCCGAGTTCGGCCGCTGTTTTGGGCAGACCATTGGCATCGACATAAGCGCGCGAGGCAAACAGGCCGAGCGAATAGTCGACCAGCTTTCCCGCCACCAGCCGGCCTTCGGTCGGCCGCTCGACAGTGATGGCGATGTCCGCCTCGCGGCGCGACAGGGAGAAGGAGCGCGGCACCGGCACAAGCTGGATCGTCAGTTCGCGGTGCAGGGCGGTCAGCGCGCCAAGGCGTTTGGCCAGGAAGGCAACGCCAAAACCGTCCGGGGCGCCGATGCGCACCGTGCCGGAAACATCGTCGCCTTCGCCTGATATGGTCGAGCGCGCGGCGATCATGTCGCCCTCCATGCGCTCGGCAATGTCGAGGAAGCGCTCGCCGGCGGGAGTCAGCTCGCTGCCGGTGGTCAGCCGGCGAAACAGCTTTGTCCGAAGCGCATCCTCGAGTGCGGCGATGCGGCGTGAGACGGTGGCGTGGTTGAGCTCCAGCCGTTTGGCGGCGCCAAGGATCTGGCCGGCACGCGCCACGGCAAGGAAGATGCGGACGTCATCCCAGTTCATGGGGATGGTCCAGATGACAATCGCTGACGCCGCGTCCTGTGGTGGAAACTCAATCTCTCAATCCCTGCTGCTATCAGACGGGGTCTCGCATTTGCGAGAATTGATGCTCGTCCGTCAACCGCTATCTACTTTCCGCACAACGGTTGCGTTCTCCGTCGCGTTGCCATCCGCCGGCCAAAGGCGGACAATGCAGCATCACAAACAAGGGAGAGAAATCATGATCGACTATGGTCATTTCATCGGCGGCAAGCACGTCGCCGGGACCAGCGGCCGCAAGCAGGATGTCATGCAGCCGATGGACGGCTCCGTGCGCGGCACGGTGGCGCTGGCATCACAGGCGGAACTGCGCGCTGCGGTGGAGAACGCCAAGGCTGCGCAGCCGAAATGGGCCGCAACCAACCCGCAGCGTCGCGTGCGCGTGCTGATGAAGTTTCTCGAACTGGTCGCCCGCGACTATGACGAACTGGCCGACATCCTGGCGCGCGAGCACGGCAAGACGATCGCCGACGCCAAGGGCGACATCCAGCGCGGCCTCGAAGTGGTCGAAGTCTGCATCGGCGCGCCACACATGATGAAGGGTGAATTCACCGACGGCGCCGGCCCCGGCATCGACGTCTATTCGATGCGCCAGCCGCTCGGCGTCGTCGCCGGCATCACGCCGTTCAACTTCCCGGCAATGATCCCGCTGTGGAAGAT
>NZ_RZRR01000978.1:0-1949 GCF_003998555.1 Mesorhizobium sp. M7A.F.Ca.CA.002.09.1.1
GTCGTGTGCGTCGTGATATAGGTGCGGTCGAGCGCATTGTGCTGGCCGAGGTAGGCGAGCAGCCCGGTGAACAAAGCGATGTCGCCATCCGGCGCGATCGCCAGATGCATATCGGCAATGTCAGCGGTCATGGTGCGACGCGGGTCGACCAGCACGATCTTCATCTCCGGCCGCTTTTCCCGGGCAGCCGCGATGCGCTGGTAGAGCACCGGATGGCACCAGGCGAGATTGGAGCCGACCAGCACGATCAGGTCGGCAAGCTCCAGATCGTCATAGGTTCCGGGCACGGTGTCGGAGCCGAAAGCGCGGCGGTGGCCGGCGACCGAAGAGGCCATGCACAGGCGCGAATTGGTGTCGATATTGGCGGAGCCGACAAAGCCCTTCATCAGCTTGTTGGCGACGTAGTAGTCCTCGGTCAGCAACTGGCCGGAGACATAGAAGGCGACCGCATCGGGCCCGTGCTCGGCAATGGTTTGCGAGAAGGTCGAGGCGACGAGGTCGAGCGCCTCGTCCCAGCCGGCGCGGCGGCCGTGGATCTCTGGATGAAGCAGCCTGCCGTCGAGATCGATGGTCTCGGCCAGTGCCGAGCCCTTGGAGCAGAGCCGGCCGAAATTGGCCGGGTGGTCGGGGTCGCCGCGCACGGACACTTGCCCGTCCGCGGCGACCTTCGCCAGCACGCCGCAGCCCACCCCGCAATAGGGGCAGGTGGTCCTCACCTCGCGCGCTTCATCGATCTCCATGGGGTCAGGCCGCGCGGCTGACCAGCGCTTCCAGCGCAATGAACAGATGCTCGCCTTCGATCCGCACCGGAATGGTGCGCACCGCGCCCTCGTCGGCGCCGAGCGCCTTGCCCGTTTCCAGCGAAATCACCCAATTGTGCAAGGGACAGGTCACCGCCGCGCCGTGCACGATGCCCTGGCTGAGCGGTCCGCCTCTGTGCGGGCAATGGTCGTCGATGGCGTAGACCTGATCGTCCTGGGTGCGGAAGACCGCGATTTTTCCTTCCGGCGTGGCGACGCAGCGCGCGCCGCGGCGAGGGATGTCGGAGAGAGAGCCTATCGATATCCAGTTCATGACGCTCACTCCGCCGCCTGCGCAAAACCGACCGAAGCCATTGGCCGGAATTCGTGCTTGTCCTTGCCGGAAACGCGTTCCGACCACGGGTCGACCTGGGCGAATTTCTGGCTGAAGACGAAGCGCTCGTAATAGGCCTTGCGCTTGTCGCCATCGTCCATGATCTGGCGCTTGATCTCGGGGATGCCGATGCGCTTGGCCCATTTGTAGATGCGCTCGAGGTAGCGGCCCTGCTCGCGGTACATCTGCGTCAGCGCCACGATATGCTCCAGCGCCTCGTCCTCGGTTCTGACCAGGCCGAGTACTTCGGTGCCCTTGATGTCGAGGCCGGCCGCGCCGGCAAAATGGATCTCGTAACCGGAGTCGACGCAGATCACGCCGACATCCTTGCAGGTCGCCTCGGCGCAATTCCTGGGGCAACCCGACACCGCCATCTTGACCTTGGCCGGCGTCCACGAGCCCCACATGAATTTTTCGATGCGGATGCCGAGGCCCGTCGAATCCTGCGTGCCGAAGCGGCACCAGTCCGAGCCGACGCAGGTCTTCACCGTGCGCAACCCCTTGGCATAGGCGTGGCCGGAGACGAAGCCGGCCTGGCCGAGATCGGCCCACACCGCCGGCAGGTCTTCCTTGCGGATGCCGAGCATGTCGATGCGCTGGCCGCCGGTGACCTTGACCATCGGGATTTCAAACTTGTCGACAACGTCGGCGATGGCGCGCAGTTCAGCGGCATTGGTCACCCCGCCCCACATGCGCGGCACCACCGAATAGGTGCCATCCTTCTGGATGTTGGCGTGGACGCGCTCGTTGATGAAGCGCGACTGGTAGTCGTCGGCGTAGTCGTCCGGCCAGTCGCAGACGAGATAGTAATTGAG
>NZ_RZRR01000979.1:0-1949 GCF_003998555.1 Mesorhizobium sp. M7A.F.Ca.CA.002.09.1.1
CGCTATGCCGGCATTTCCGAAACCCGCATCATCATCACCGCCATGATGATCTCGGGCGCACTGGCCGGCATGATGGCGCTCAATCCGGTGATGGGCGATCAGCACAATGTCGCCATCGACTTCGTTTCCGGCGCCGGCTTCGTCGGCATCGCCGTGGCGCTGATGGGCCGCCTGCACCCTGTCGGCATCGTATTGGCGGCGGTCCTGTTCGGCATGCTCTACCAGGGCGGCGCCGAACTCGCCTTCGAGATGCCGGCAATCAGCCGCGACATGATCGTCATCATTCAAGGCCTGGTGATCCTGTTTGCCGGTGCCCTCGAGCACATGTTCCGGCGCTACATCCAGGCGCTGTTTGCCTCGTTCAGTCCGCGATCGGTCGGCATGGAAGCGGTCAAGGGGAAAGGTGCCTGAGATGGATGTGTTCAACGCGATCATCCAGACACTGGACTCCACCATCCGCCTCTCGGTGCCGCTGCTGCTTGCTTGCCTCGCCGGGCTCTATTCGGAACGCGCCGGCATCTTCGACATCGGCCTCGAAGGCAAGATGCTTGTCGGCGCCTTCGCCGGTGCGGCCGCAGCTTCCGTGTTCCATTCGGCCTTTCTCGGCCTCGGCATGGCGGTCGTGATCTCGGTCGCCTTCGCCATGATCCACGGCTTTGCCTCGATCACTCATCGCGGCAACCAGATCGTCTCCGGCGTGGCGATCAATTTCATCGCCGCCGGCTCAACCATCATCCTCGGCCAGGCCTGGTTCCAGCAGGGCGGGCGCACGCCGGCGCTGCAACCGGGCGAGCGCTTCGAGGCCATCACCTTGCCGGGCGCCGAGGCCATCCGCGACGTGCCGATCATCGGACCGATCTATGCCGAACTCCTGTCGGGCCACTCGATCCTGGTCTATCTTGCCTTCCTGATGGTGCCGTTCACCTGGTGGGTGCTGTTTCGCACCCGCTTCGGCCTGCGCCTTCGCGCCGTCGGCGAGAACCCGGCCGCCGTCGACACCGCCGGCATCTCGGTCGCCTGGCTGCGCTACCGGGCGCTGATCTGCACCGGCATCCTCACCGGCATTGCCGGCGCCTACCTGTCGATGGTGCAAAATGGCGGCTTCGTGAAGGACATGACTGCCGGCAAGGGCTATATCGCGCTGGCAGCCTTGATCTTCGCCAAGTGGAAGCCGGTCAACGCCATGTTCGCCTGCCTGCTGTTTGGCTTCCTGGACGCTGCGTCGATCCGCCTGCAAGGATCCCCGCTGCCCATCATCGGCAAGGTGCCGGCGCAGTTCATGCAGGCGTTGCCCTACATCCTCACCGTCATCCTGCTCGCCGGCTTCATCGGCAAGGCAATCCCGCCACGCGCCGGCGGCGTGCCTTATGTCAAGGAACGTTGAGCGACGGGTCGGCTTTGCGCCGGGTTTTGAACACGATCATCGGAGAGAACGCTGAATGTCGCATGATCTGTTCGAGGCCGCCAAGGCCGCCATGGCCAAGGCCTACGCGCCCTATTCTAAGTTTCCGGTCGGCGCTGCCTTGCGCACCGAGGACGGTCGCGTCTTTACCGGCGCCAACATCGAAGTCGCCTCCTATCCGGAAGGCTGGTGCGCCGAGACCACGGCGCTCGGCCACTATATTATGGGCGGCGGCGGCAAGATCGTGGAAATCGCCGTGCTTGCCGAACGCATGGCCAAATGCTCGCCTTGCGGCGGCTGCCGCCAGCGGCTTGCCGAATTCTGCCGGCCGGAAACAAAGCTCTATCTCTGCGACAATGCGGGTGTGGCCGAAACCGTGACCATGGGCGACATGCTGCCTTACGGCTTCCGCGGCGATATTTTGAAATGAGCAACAGGCTCAAATGAACAGCTGGCAACGATGACGGAAAAAGCCCTGGATCATCTCGTCGAAAGGCTGGACGGCCTGGCGCCGGCCACGGCACTGGTGCTCGGCTCGGGCCTCGGC
>NZ_RZRR01000980.1:0-1948 GCF_003998555.1 Mesorhizobium sp. M7A.F.Ca.CA.002.09.1.1
GCGCGTCATAGGGGGCCAGGCCGAGCACATCGGCACGCAGCGCCGCCTCCTCGCGCACCAGCGCCACGACGCCTTCCAGCGCCGGCTGGAAGCCTGCCCAGTCGTTCTTGGCGCGCAGGCCGCGCCACAGCTGCTCGCAACGCATGCGCGCGGTCGTCTGGCGTTCGACGAATTCGACCGGCAGGCAGGTCAGGTTGGTGTATTGCCGCCGCAGTTCCGAGACGGCGGCGCGCTGCTCCTCCCCCAGCGCTTCCTGTTCGGCCGCGGCGATCCAGTCTGCTATCTCGGGCGCCGTTGCCCTGGTGTGATACATGCCGGCCAGTGCCGACATCGCCTCGGCACGCTTCTCGCCGCCGCCGACGGCCATGTGCGTGGCCTCATCGGCACCGAGGATGGCCAGCGCATGCTCGAGCGCTTCGAGCTTGTGACCGAGGTCGTCGAGTTTCTGAAAGGACATGGCGACTTCCGTGATTGGGACGGCGCGAAAAGACACCAACGCAAAAGCGTTGGCAACCCTCGGATGCCGTCCGGCAAATGCACCTTGCGCAGGCGAGGCCGCGCATGAAATGCTGCCGGCAACACATCAAGGGGGAAAAAATGATCGGCAACATCCTGGTCGGGCTGGTGGCCTTGATCCATGCCTACATCGTCTATCTGGAGATGGTGCTGTGGGACACGCCGCGCGGGCACAAGGCTTTCAACCTGACCCCGGAATTCGCCAGTGCCTCGAAAGTGCTCGCGGCCAATCAGGGACTTTATAACGGGTTCCTCGCCGCCGGGTTGATCTGGGGGCTATACCTTGGTGCGGCCGGGTTCCAGGTCAAGGTCTTCTTTCTGGCTTGCGTGGCCATTGCCGGCCTCTATGGCGCGGCAACGGTCGGGCGCAAGATCCTGTTCATCCAGACCGTGCCGGCGGTGATCGCCCTGATCGCGGTATTGCTCGGCTGGTAAAAAGGACGCCCGCGGGATCGCTCTCGAAGGCGCCAGGCGGTTCCTTCCTCTTGGACCGTTTCGGGCGCTATGGCCTCAGCCGTTCGGGTAATTGCCGCCGTCGGCGCCGTCGCCGATCATGAAGCCGCTGCCGGTGTCGATCATCAGCCGCTGGTCGACATTGTCGAGACGGCGCAGCAGATCATGGTATTGCGCGGCCGGTATCCTGCCGTGATCGGAGGCGGCGACTTTCTCTGCCGCCTGACTGATGTGGGCCGTGCGCATTTCCAGGCGTTCCGCCACAGCCGGGGTGATGTTGTTGGCCTGTCTTGCGTCCACGATGCCCTGCCGGACGCCCTGCACCTGTTGGATAAGCGCCTCGACACGCGGGCCAGTCATATCGGTTGGATCGGTCGCGTCGAGAGCGCCCTTGTGATGGCCCGCGGCATAGGCGCCGGCAAGCGGAACGGCGATGAGGAGCGCCGTGAGTGTTGCAGTTCTAAGCGAGGTCTTGGGAGTGAAAGAGCGCATCACGCGTCTCCTCTTGTAGAGGGAGGCGGCGGTTGTCCGCCTGCCTTCCAGCCTTGGGCCGTCCGGTTCCGTCGCGTCGCGATGAGGGGGGATTCATCGCCGGCGGTTCTCGGCCCGGGCGGCAGGCTAGGACCGCCCTGCGACAATGTGTAATTAAAAAAAGATAATCTTTTCAGGCCTTGCCCGCCTCCATCTGCGCCCTAGGGTTGAACCGGCGAACAAGTTCGCGTGATTTTCGATCAACGTTCGGTGAGCTTCAGTTCAATACGGCGGTTCTTGTTGCGCGCCTCTTCGGTGTCGGCGGGATCGAGCGGCTGGAACTCACCGAAGCCTGCCGCGACCAGGCGGTTGGCCGGCACGCCGTTCTCGATCAGAAATTTCACCACCGAGGTCGAACGCGCCGTCGACAGTTCCCAATTGTCGCGGTAGCGGCCGGTGCCGGAGAGCGGCTTGTTGTCGGTATGGCCGTCGACGCGCAGCACCCAGT
>NZ_RZRR01000097.1:0-9756 GCF_003998555.1 Mesorhizobium sp. M7A.F.Ca.CA.002.09.1.1
GTTCACCGACCGTCCCGATTTCCACGAGGCCCGCGCCGCGGCGCTGGTCGAGCCGGAAGAGGAAGAGGTCGAGGTTGAGGCGCTGGCGCGTTCGGTCGTCACCGATTTCGAGAATTACGTCAAGCTGAACAAGAAGATCTCGCCCGAAGTGGTGGGTGCTGCCAGCCAGATCGACGACTACTCCAAGCTCGCCGACACGGTTGCCTCGCATCTCGCCATCAAGATCCCCGAGAAGCAGGAGATGCTGGCCACGCTGTCGGTCAAGGAGCGGCTGGAAAAGGCGATGGGCTTCATGGAAGCCGAAATCTCCGTCATGCAGGTGGAGAAGCGCATCCGCTCGCGTGTCAAGCGCCAGATGGAGAAGACGCAGCGCGAGTACTACCTGAACGAGCAGATGAAGGCGATCCAGAAGGAACTCGGCGAAGGCGAGGACGGCCGCGACGAGGCCGCCGAGATAGAGGCGCGCATCAAGAAGACCAAGCTCTCCAAGGAGGCCCGCGAAAAGGCGGAAGCCGAGTTGAAGAAGCTCCGGACGATGTCGCCGATGTCGGCTGAATCGACGGTCGTGCGCAACTATCTCGACTGGATCCTGTCTATCCCGTGGGGCAAGAACTCCAAGGTCAAGCAGGACCTGGCTTTCGCGCAGAACGTGCTCGATACCGACCATTTCGGCCTCGACAAGGTCAAGGAGCGCATCGTCGAGTATCTCGCCGTGCAAAGCCGCCAGAAGAAGCTGAAGGGGCCGATCCTGTGCCTCGTCGGCCCTCCCGGTGTCGGCAAGACCTCGCTCGGCAAGTCGATCGCCAAGGCGACTGGACGCGAGTTCATCCGCATGGCGCTGGGCGGCGTGCGTGACGAGGCCGAGATCCGTGGCCACCGGCGCACCTATATCGGCTCGATGCCCGGCAAGGTCATCCAGTCGATGAAGAAGGCCAAGAAGTCCAACCCGCTCTTCCTGCTCGACGAGATCGACAAGATGGGCCAGGACTTCCGTGGCGATCCGTCATCGGCGTTGCTCGAGGTCCTCGATCCGGAACAGAACTCGACGTTCATGGACCACTACCTCGAGGTCGAATACGATCTGTCGAGCGTCATGTTCGTGACGACGGCGAACACGCTGAACATCCCGGCGCCCTTGATGGACCGCATGGAGATCATCCGTATCGCCGGCTACACCGAGGACGAGAAGATCGAGATCGCCAAGCGGCACCTGATGCCTAAGGTGATCCGCGATCACGCGCTGCAGCCGAAGGAGTTTTCCGTCGGTGAGGACGCGATCCGCGCCATCGTCCAGACCTACACCCGTGAAGCGGGCGTCAGAAGCCTGGAGCGCGAGCTGATGAAGCTCGGGCGCAAGGCGGTGACCGAGATCCTGAAGACGAAGAAGAAGACGGTGAACATCACGGCGGCGAACCTCGCCGATTACCTCGGTGTTGAACGCTTCCGCTTCGGTCAGGTCGAGGCTGACGATCAGGTCGGTGTCGTTACCGGACTCGCCTGGACGGAAGTCGGCGGCGAGCTGCTGACGGTCGAAGGCGTCATGATGCCCGGCAAGGGCCGCATGACGGTGACCGGCAATTTGCGCGACGTGATGAAGGAATCGATTTCGGCGGCGGCCTCCTATGTCCGCTCGCGCGCCGTCGATTTCGGCATCGAGCCGCCGCTGTTCGACAAGCGCGACATCCACGTGCACTTGCCGGAAGGCGCCACGCCGAAGGACGGCCCGTCTGCAGGTGCTGCCATGGCGACAGCCATTGTATCGGTACTGACGGGTATTCCGGTCCGGGCGGATGTGGCGATGACCGGCGAGATAACGCTTCGCGGCCGCATCCTGCCGATCGGCGGGCTCAAGGAGAAGCTGCTCGCCGCACTGCGCGGCGGCATCAAGAAGGTGCTGATCCCGGAAGACAATGCCAAGGACCTGGCGGAGATTCCGGACAATGTGAAGAACGGCATGGAGATCATTCCGGTCTCACGTGTCGGCGAGGTGTTGCGCCACGCGCTGGTGCGTATGCCGGAGCCGATCGAATGGGTCGAGCCGGTCAATCCGCCGGCTGCGACAGACAGTGCCGACGACGCTGGAAAGTCCCTGGCGCATTAGAGCGCCGGGCGTCCATCTGGACGCACAAAGGACGCTCTAACGCCCAGACTTGCGCATGGCCCTTGCCGCAAACCGGCTACGGTTTTCGGGGCCATGCGTTGGTTTTCGTCGAGGTTGCAGCGCACAAACGGAGAGCCGGGCCTGACGCCCGGCTTTTTCATGTGAAAAACCCCGGAATTCCGGGCTTTTTCCGCTTTTTTCCTGCCTTTTCGACTTGGTTGCGGGAGCGCTTCTTTCTAAAGTCCGTTTCCTGCCGGATGAGTCGATAGTTCCGGTGTTCTCATGGAAGGGAATTTTTATGAACAAGAACGAACTGGTGTCCGCTGTCGCCGACGCCGCGAGCATTTCGAAGGGTGACGCGCAGTCGGCGGTCGATGCGGTATTTTCCGTGATCACCGGCGAACTGAAGAAGGGCGGCGATGTCCGGCTTGTCGGCTTTGGCAATTTCACCGTGTCAAAGCGTGCCGCCTCGACCGGCCGCAATCCTCAGACCGGCGCCGAAGTGAAGATCCCGGCGCGTACCGTGCCGAAGTTCTCGGCCGGCAAAGGCCTCAAGGACGCAGTCAACTAAGCGTTTTTTCTTTTCAGAGACCTCAGAAAAGCCGGGCTTGCCCGGCTTTTCATTTTGGTGCCCTACGCCGGTTCATGCGACCAGAAAAGCCGGGCTTGCCCGGCTTTTCATTTTGGTGCCCGACGCTGACGCGACGCGGCCGGCTTATGCGGTCGGCGCATCAGTGCGCATAAGACCTTCCTCCTTGAGATCCGCCCAAAGTGCTGCGGGCAGTTTCGCATCGAGCAGCGAGCGATTGCTCTCGACTTCGCTCGGCCGTTGGCCACCGGGGATCACCGAAACGACTGAAGGATGCAGCAGCGGGAATTGCAGGGCGGCCTCGATCAGCCTGACACCATGACGCTTGCAGACGTTCCCGATCCCGGCGACCCGGTCGAGTATGTCCTTCGGCGCTTCGGAGTAGTTGTAGTAGGCTCCGGGCTTCGGCCCTGTTGCGAGGATGCCGGAGTTGTAGGGTCCGCCGAGAACGATGCCGATGCCGCGTGCCTGGCAGAGCGGCAGGAAGGACGTCAGCGCCTCCTGTTCCAAGAGCGTATAGCGCCCGGCCAGCAGGAACAGATCGAAGTCGCCGCGCTCAGCCAGCGTCTGCGCGACCTGCCACTCATTGATGCCGCCGCCGAACGCCTTGATCACGCCCTGGTCGCGCAGCGACAGCAGGCCGTAATAGCCCGAGCGCATGAACTCCTCGATGCGCCGGTCGGAGGCTTCCTTGCTGCCATGCGTGAAGATGTCGACATCGTGCACGAAGAGGATGTCGATCCGGTCGACGCCGAGGCGCTCAAGCGAGGCTTCGAACGAGCGCATGACACCGTCATAGCTGTAGTCGTACACCTCGCGGCGTGATGGCGTGTCGAAGAACTTGCCGATGCCGGTGCGCTCTTCGGGCGGGCAGGCACGCATGATGCGGCCGACCTTGCTCGACAGCACATAGTCGTCGCGCTTCTTGCCGCGCAGGAACGGGTTGAGCCGCGTTTCCGAGAGGCCGAGCCCATAGAGCGGCGCGGTGTCGTAGTAGCGGCAGCCGGTCGCCCAGGCGGCCTCCAGCGTAGCGTTGGCGTCCTCGTCGGAGACGGCACGGTAGAGATTGCCGAGCGGCGCCGCGCCGAAGCCGAGCTCGGTGAAACTGATGCCGCCATTGCCGATGCGGTCGAAATGCCGTGTCTTCATATCCTGCTGTTTGCCTCGCCTGATTTGTCTGACATGACACTATCACGCCTGTGATCAGGCAAAAGCATAGCTGCGCGTTGGACACGCATTTTCGCGGTTGCTAGCATGAACGAAATCAAGCTGTTCGTGGCAGCAAGAGCGGCAAATACCAGGGTGATTTTTCAATGGCGGGTTTGCGGTGAGCGACAAGAGCAAAAGCCTGTTCGAGACCTCACTTGAGGAGCTGGGTGGCGTGCTGGCACGCATCGACGAAAGCCGGATCGACGCCGCCTGCAAAACGCTAGCCGGCGCGCGACAGATCGTCGTCTATGGCTGCGGCCGCGAGGCCTTGCAGGTCAAGGGTTTTGCCATGCGGCTCTACCATTTGGGCCTGCCGGTTTCCGTGGTCGGCGACATGAACACGCCGCCGCTGGGGCAGGGCGATGTCTTCCTGGTCAGTTCCGGGCCGGGAGAAACCTCGACCGTGCTGACCCTGATGCAGGTCGCGCGCCAAGCAGGTGCAACCAATCTCCTGCTGACCGCCCAGGCCGAAGGCAGCGCGGCAAGGCTTGCCGACTTCACGCTGCTCATTCCCGCGCAGACCATGGCCAACGATCAGGGGGCGCAAAAAACATCGGTCCTGCCGATGGGCTCGGTGTTCGAAGGCGCGCTGTTCCTGCTGTTTGAGGTGATGGTGCTGAAGCTTAGGGAATTGACCGGCGTGTCGCCCGAAGCCATGCGCGCCCGCCACACCAACATGGAATAGATCATGCGCTATGAACTGATGCTGCCACACCAGATCCGCAGGGCGATCGCCGAGAATTGGCCGGTCGCTCTGCCGCTCGGCGTGCTGGAATACCATGGCGAGCATATGGCCGTCGGCATGGACACGCTGGCCGTCATCAAGACGCTGGAGCTGTTCGAAAAGGAGAAGGACGTCGTCATCCTGCCGCCCTTCTACTACGGTGCGGCAAGCTATGCGGTGGCGCCGCCGGAAGGCAGCGGCTCGGTGCAGGTCGGCGGCAATGCGCTGGCGCCGTTCGGCGAGGAGCTGTTCTACAGCCTGTTGCGCATCGGCTTCCGCAACATCCACGCCATTATCCACCACCAGACCGAGAACTTTGTCGCCGGCATGCCGACCGATCTGGCGTTCAAGGCCGCCGGCCGCCAGGCGATCTTCCGCTTCCTCGAAAAGGAGCGCGGCGAGGGCTGGTGGGGGTCGCAGGCGATGGCGGACTATTATTCAGGACACGCGGCGGGTGAAAATTTCTTCAACTGGGTGCAGGTGCATCCGCTGATGTCGGCTGACATGAACGGCAAGTACCCGTTCGACCATGCCGGCATTGGCGAGACCTCGCTGATGCTGGCGCTATGCCCGGAGGCTGTCGATGCCAATCACTTCGCCGACAATACCGGCTGGTACACGGCGAGCGCCAAGGATGCTTCGGCAGAGCTCGGGCAGAAGGGCGTCGCCATGATCATGGACCACCTGCGGGCAATATTGGGACGCTAGCGCGCGGCTTCCCTTCTCCCACAAGGGGGAGAAGGTAAGAGGGCGCCATGCTACTTCACCGCGCCCGCGGTCATGCCCATGATCAGATAGCGCTCCAACGCGATGCCAATGACGGCGAGCGGCGCGATGGCCGCCGTCGCTAGTGCCGCCATCGACCACCAGTTGATGCCTTGCGAGCCGGTCTGGCTCGCCACCATGACCGGGATCGTCTTGGCGTCGGTCGAGGTCAAAAGGGCGGCGAAGAAATACTCGTTCCAGCACAGCACCATCGCCAGGATGAAGGCGGCGACCATGCCCGGCAGCGCGATCGGCATGACGATGCGGAAGAACGCGCCCCAGATCGACAGCCCGTCGACAAGGGCGGCTTCCTCGAGCTCGACCGGGATCGAGTTGAACTGGTCGCGCATGATCCAGATGACGATCGGCAGCACCATCAGCGTGTAGAGCAGGATCAGCCCGATGCGCGTGTCGAGCAGGCCGACCTCGCGGTAGAGCACCAGGAAGGGCAGCGCCAGCACCACCGGCGGCAGGATCAGCTGCGACAGGAAGAAGAACGAGATGTCCTCGTTCTTGAACCAGGCGAAATGGTAGCGATAGCGGGTGAGCCCGTAGGCGGCGAGGCTGCCGATGATGATGGCGAGGCTCGACGCGCCGACCGAGGTGATCACCGAATTCATGAAGCGCTTGAGGAACTCCTCGCGCACGGTCGAGGTCTGGAAGATCGAGTCCGGCGACAGGCCGAGCGAACGCCAGCCCTTCCAGTCCGGCTGGAAGTCGACGAAGGGGATGAGATGGCCTTGCGTGACGTCGACTGCGGTTTTGAACGAGGTCGTGATCGTCCAATAGATCGGGAACAGGCAGATGAACGCCCAGAAGGCCAGCGCGCCATAGATGAAGACGCGGCTGGCGAGGAAGCTCGCCGGCGAGCGGATCTCCGAGGCGACATATTCGGTGGTCTGAACGCTCATCGGGCTCAATTCACCCCCATCTTGCTTTAATTGACATTGCGGACAAAACGGTTGGCAAATTTCAACAACCACGTGACGAACACGACGATGATCACCAGATAGGCCATCGCCAGCATGGTTCCGTAGCCGACATTCGAGCGGTCGCGGTATTCGCGGTAGATGAAGCTCGACACGGAATCGGTGGCGCCGCCGGGGCCGCCGGACGTCACGGTGATGATGATGTCGGCAAGCTTCAGCTTGAAGATGATGCGCAGGACCACCGCCGTCACCGACACCGGCAGCATCAGCGGGAAGGTGACCTGCCAGAAGGTCTGCCACGCATTGGCGCCGTCGACGCGTGCGGCTTCGAGCACCTCGCGCGACATCGCCTGCAGCCCGGCCAGCAGCATGATCATCATGAACGGAATGAAGGTCCAGGCATCCAGTATCATGATCGATATGCGCGCGATGATCGGATCGGAGAAGAAGGCCGGATTTTCCCAGCCGAGATGGCGCGCCAGCGTTGCGGCCGGTCCGAACCTGTATTCCATCAGCGATTTTCCGATCATCCACGACACCGCGACCGGCGACAGCATCAGCGGCATCAGGAAGACGACGCGGAAGAATTTTCGCGCCCGGATCTGGGCGTTGAGGAGCAGCGCCAAGCCGAAGGCAATGACATATTCGACCGCCACCGCCAGCACGTAGAGCACCATGTTGAACAGCGCGTTGCGGTAGTAGGGATCGCCCAGCATCTGCCAGAAATTGTCGAGCCCGTTGAACCGGCGGCCGCTGAAGGAACTGAGGTTCCAGTCGGTGAGTGCGATGTAGAAACCGAACAGCGTCGGGAAGATGACCATGGCGATGGTGAACAGCAGCGCCGGCAGCAGAAACAGGGCACGCTGGCCGTCTTCGCCGCGCGTCAGCACCTGGCCGACACCGATCGCCACGCCCCACAGCACATAGGCATAGACGACGGGGCGCCAGGTCTCGAAGCCGATCGTATCGGGGCTGCCCTTGTAGAGGATCTCCAGCACGATCGTCGCCAGCAGGCCAAGCGTCGCAACGGCCATCAGCGCCCAGCCAAGGCGTTTACGGCCTGGAGAGATCAGATCGGAAGTGCCGGCATCTGCCGGCCACGGGTTCGCGGTCGATGTCTGGTCAGCCACAAATCTCGCCCGTTTGAAGGCTCTCGAGGAGCCGGAGCCTGTCTAAAGTGGTCCGGCGTTGCCGCCGGACCACGGTTCATAGGCCAGCCTACATGCCGAGCGAAGCTTTGTAGAGCTTGATCTGGTTGTCGCGCCCGATCTGGTCGGTCAGCTTCTCCCATGCCGCCGCGATGGCGTCGGCGCCTTCCTGCGCCTTCATCTTGCCCGCGAAAGTGTTGGCCAGGATGTCCTCGGCGGCGCTGTAGTACTGGAAGATGCCGGGGATGCGTGGCTCGATCGCCGCGTTCGGATGGTTGTAGCTGTCGGATTCCGATTTGAGGTAGGAGGTGATGAAGGCCTCGTCGTAGCCGGCCGCCACCCATTCGGGAATGTCGAAATGCGAGTTGCGGTAAGGCTGGAAGCCCGACGGATACATCGCCGTCCAGATCGACAGGTCCTTGCCGCCGAGATGGGCTGCAGCGGACCATGCCGCCTTCTTCTTCTTTTCGTCGGCATCGACGCGGGCCATGACATAGACGCCCCAGCCGAGATAGGCGCAGTTGGGCGCATAGTTCGGGCCGCTGGCGAGCTTGTCCCAGGCGCCGGTCTTCGCATTGTAGACATCGTCCGAGCCCGGCAGGATCGAGAAGCCGGTGACGTCGCCGACGACGGAAGAGTCGTTGGTCTTGACGTTGGAGCCGACGTCGCCCCACCAGGTGACCATCGAGCCGGTGCCGGCCAGGAACTGCTGGAAGGCGGTCGTGTTCGGATCGGCGTTGATCTGGTCGGCGGGTTCGGAGGGCAGCGCGTCGATGACGTCCTGGATGGCGCGCACCCAGGCCGGATTGTTGACGCGCGGCTTCATCGTGTCGGCGTCGAACAGCCAGGCCTTGTCGTCGGGGTGCTTGGCATAGGCGGTGGCGCGGCTGCCAAGGAAATAGAAGCCGAAGCCGCCCCAGGGCTTCGGCGCGTCGAGATAGCCATAGACGTCCTGGTCCTTGAGCTTCTTGCCCTTCAGGAACTTGGTCACCGCCTGAACCTGCTGCCAGGTCTTCGGCACGCCCCATTCACCTTCGCCGCCGCCGTCCTTCCAGGCCTTGGCGAGGTCGGCATCGGCGAACACGTCGGTGCGGTAGTTGAAGTTGTGCGCGTCGCCGTCGACGGTCACGCGGTATTGCTTGCCGTCCCAGGTGCCGACCGGCGGCTTCAGATAGCTGACCAGATCGTCGAAATCGATCTGGGTCTTGACCCAGTCGGGCATTTCCGACGTCAGGCCCTTGCCGCAGACATCACCTTCGAACGGCGCGCCCATTTCGATGATGTCGAAGTCGACGGTCCCGGTCGCGATCGACTGCTGCAGGCGGGCGTTGTAGTCGGCCTGCGCCAGGTCGATCCAGTTGATCTTGGCGCCGGTATAGGTCTCCCATGGCTTCAGGAAGCCGCGGAACAGCACATTGTGCAGGTTCTGGTTGTTGAGACCCATGAAGGTCAGCTCGACGCCGGCGAATTCGCCTTCCTTGACATTGGCCTTGGTGGCTTCGAGGCAGAGTTCACCGACCTTCTGGAAATCGGCGTCCGTCGGCTGGCCTTTGCCGACGCCGGGGATCTGCAGGATTTTTGTGCGCAATTCGCTTGCCGCGGAGGCCGGGCGCGTCAAGGCGCCAAGTCCGGCGCCGGATGCGGCTGCGATCGCGGCCATGCTTGCCGCACCCTTCAATATGTCGCGCCTTGTGGCGCCGGCTCGAACCAGTTTGTCGTAAAGACCCGTTCTCATCGCCTATTCCTCCCAGAACATCAGTGTGAATAAATCGGCCAACTGTCGGACGCCGGAGCGCCAACGATGCTCCCGTTTCGGAAACGAATTAGGCAGGACCCCACCCTGCGTCGATTGAAGTTCCGATTGCGGATCGGGCACCGACATTTTGACCAGCGCCTGCCACTATTCTCACAACCCAACGCCGTGTCAACGAGAGCGGGTTTTTATCTATAAGGGACCGACTTGCCCTGGCAGGTCGCGTTGGTTAGCTTCTGCGCCTACGGCTAATGGAGCCGATGGGGGAGACATGGCGCAAGTCGCGATCAGCAAGGTGGCCAAGGCCTTTGGAACGGTCAAGGTTCTGCACGAAGTCAGCGTCGATATCGCAGACGGACAGTTCGTGGTGCTGGTTGGCCCTTCGGGTTGCGGCAAGTCCACGCTGCTCAGGATGGTGGCCGGGCTGGAGACCGTCTCCGCCGGCACGATCGCCATCGGCGACCGCGTCGTCAATCATCTGCCGCCGGCCAAGCGCGACATCGCCATGGTGTTCCAGAACTATGCGCTCTATCCGCAC
>NZ_RZRR01000981.1:0-1946 GCF_003998555.1 Mesorhizobium sp. M7A.F.Ca.CA.002.09.1.1
CCAGAACGGGCCGATCGCGGCAAGCATCGTATCCGGTTCGGCGTCTTCGGCGACGGCGAACAGGATACGATGATTGCCGCGATCGGCCCGTTCTGGGACGCCAACGAAACCTGGCTGGTGCTGGCCGTCGGCCTGCTGCTGGTCGCCTTCCCGCTGGCGCATGGCGTCATCCTGACGGCGCTCTACATTCCGGTCTTCGTGCTTTTGCTCGGGCTGATCCTGCGCGGCGTTGCCTTCGATTTCCGCGCCAAGGTGCCAGCTGGCCGGAAGCATCGCTGGAACCGTATTTTCTTCCTGGGTTCGCTCATCGCCTCACTGGCGCAGGGCTACATGCTGGGTGTCTATGTGCTCGGCCTCGATGTCGGCCTCGGCGGCATGGCGTTCGGCGTGCTGGTGGCGTTCTGCCTTGCCGCCGCCTACGCGGCGATGGGTGCCGCCTGGGTGATCTACAAGACCGAAGGCGAGCTGCAGAAGAAGGCGGTGCGCTGGCTGCGCACGACGCTGGTGCTGACCGCACTCGGCATGGCCGCGGTGTCGCTGGCGACGCCCTTCGCCAGCCCGCGCATCTTCGACAAATGGTTCGTCTGGCCGGAGATGCTTTATCTGTCGCCGCTGCCGATCCTGTCGGCGCTGCTGTTTCTGTGGCTGTGGCGGCAGACCTTCCATCTGCCGAAGCCCGACGACCGCCATTCACTGACGCCGTTCCTGACGCTGGCGGCCATCTTCGCGCTTGGCTTTGCCGGCCTCGCCTGGTCGTTCTACCCGTTCGTGGTGCCGGATCGCCTGACCATCTGGCAGGCAGCCTCGGCACCGGAAAGCCTGGCCATCATCCTGGCCGGCACCGTGGTGGTGCTGCCGATCATCATCTTCTATTCCTTCTATGCCTACCGGGTGTTCGGCGGCAAGGCGACCGACCTGACCTACGATTGATCCGCTCCATCTCTTTGACGCAAAGCGCCATGGGCTTTCTCAGGAAGGGCTGCTTTCAGATCAGCCCGGAATCGCGCGCGGCAGCTGTGGCCTCGCCACGCGAGATGGCATCCAGCTTACCCAGAACCGCGGAGACATGGTGATCGACGGTTTTTGGTGAAATGGTCAGATGCTCTGCGATCCGCTTGTTGGAGAAGCCGCGCTCGATCAGTTGCAGCACTTCCATCTGGCGTTGGGTCAGGCCGGCGCTGTTGGCGCGCGTGGTCTGGCGCGGCCCCCGGGCGATGCGAATGACGCCGTTGCGCCGCATGATTTCGCGCACATGGCTCGCAACCGGCTTGGCTCCAAGGGTCTCGAATATCTCGAGTGCCGCACGCTGCGCCGGCTCATCGCCCTGGGCGAGCGCGAGCGCACGTTCATAAGGTGCGTTGAGATCCGCCCAGACCGCGGCCGCCCCTTGCCAGTCGCCAGCCAGGAGCATTCGGTACGGCGCGGCCATGCCGGCCGTATCCCCCGCGTCGCTACCGGCGGAGAGGATCTGGCGCCCGCTGGCCAGTTCGGCAAACCTAGCCCGCGTCGGCGACAGGGTCTCGGCAAGGTCGATCAGCCGCAGCGCCTCGGCGATTTCCGCCTCGCCGAGCCATGCCTGCTCGGCGACGATGGCGGCGTACGGCAACAGCCGCTGCAATTCGGCTCCCCTTTCCAGGAACCGATTCATTTCCGCCAGCAGTGGCTCGGCCGAAGGATCTCCGCGCCGAAGACGCAGTTTCACCAGGGCCACCAAAGCGGGATAGCGGACCAGCGCCGTCGCCTGGTCATTGCTTATGACATCCAGAGCCTCGGCGGCGGCTTCGTTCCAGTATCCCTGACGCAACAACAACTGTGCCCGAACCCCACGCATATAGTCACGCCAAGTCGCCAGATCGTTCTCGACGCAATAGTCGATGCCGCGATCAAGGAAGGATTGAGCCTGGCTGTAGCCCAATTGGTTGATCTCGCCACAGGCGCAATTGGTG
>NZ_RZRR01000982.1:0-1946 GCF_003998555.1 Mesorhizobium sp. M7A.F.Ca.CA.002.09.1.1
GGCCTTGCCGGCCGACATTTGCCGACGCAGGAACGAGGCGCCGTCCTGGCGCTGGAAGGCGACCAGATGCCCGCCGGCGTCGAGCACCGAGACGCCGAGCGGCTTGAGCTTGAGATCGGAGCCCTTGGCAAAGGCGGTTTCGATGATTTGCCTGGCTTTTTCGAGCGGCAGTGCGGTCATGGCGGTCTCCTGTTTGAAACGCGTCGATCATCGACCGTCGGCGGGTGAGATAACATCCCGGTTCCGGTTGAAATTGCTTCGCGTGAAAAGGCGGGATGGAAAACAGCCTTCGCCGGCTCTTCCGGATAAGCGTTGCCGCTTGTATGGCTCCAGACGTGGCTGGGCTACTTCTTCTTGGCGCGGGCCGGTTTCTTGGCGGGTTCCGCCGGCGCGTTGGCGAGGTCTTCCGCTTCCTTGGCGAGACGCAGTGCCCGCAGCTTGTTGGTCTTGGCCTGGCGGGCGTCGCTCTCGGCGGCGTATTCGGCCATCGCCTTCTGGCGGACGGTTGCCGCCTCTTCCTGCTTCTTGAAGCGCAGGTCGGCGCGTGCGCGGGCAGCATCCCGAGAGTTCTCAACCAAGACCTTATCCAATCCCGTGAATTGTGATTTTCCGCTTCTTCTAGCAGAGCCGGCCCCAAAACGGGAAAATAAGTTGGTTACGCGGCCGGGCTGGCGGCGAGGGCCTTGCTGGCAACCACGGCCTCGTAGGCGGCCTGCAAGGTCGCGCGGACAGAAGGGCCAGACATTGTATCGAGCGGCATGCCGAGATGTTCGTGCCGCAACTCGTCCATGAATTTGTCCCACATAGGCTGTCCGCCCTTTTCCAGCAGTTCGGCGCGGATCGACAATTCGTCGCTGACCGGCAGCCAGACGCGGCCCCAGGCGCCGAGATGGGCCAGGATCGGAACCAGCGTGATCGCCATCTCGGTCAGGCTGTAAATCGCCTTCTGCTTGTGCGAGGGATCGTCGGCCTTGGTCAGCATGCCCAGCTCCATCAGGCGCTTCAGCCGGTCGGCGAGGATGTTGGAGGCGATGCCTTCCATCGATCCGTTGAGCAGCTCGCGAAAATGGCGCCTGCCGCCGAAGATCATGTCGCGAAGGATGATCAGGCTCCAGCGGTCGCCGAAGACTTCCAGCGACAGATTGATCGGGCACCCGGACCGGCGATCCATGCTCATGAGATTTTTCTCCAAAACCGGTTGCATTATCGTAGCAGTTTTATTATCGTGCAACCGATTGCAAAATGCAATCAGTTTTGCAGAGAGGAGACTGCGTGATGAGGACCACCGAACGCCCTGAGATTATATCCGAAGTCTTTGGCGATCCGGCGAACCCGCCGCTGTTGCTGATCATGGGAGCGATGGCCTCGATGCTGTGGTGGCCGGAGGCGTTCTGCCGGAAACTGGCCGGTGCCGGCCTGTTCGTGATCCGCTACGACAATCGCGATACCGGCCGTTCGACGAAATACAAGCCGGGAGAGCCGCCCTACACGTTCGATGATATGGCCGACGATGCAATGCATGTTCTGGACGACCACGGCATCGGCAAGGCGCATGTCGTCGGGATGTCGATGGGCGGCATGATCGCGCAGCTTGTGGCGTTGAAACATCCCTCGCGTGTCGTATCTCTGACTGTGATCAGCAGTTCGCCGGTGGGAATCGACACATCCGGCCTTCCCGGGACGACCGAAGCCTACATGGAACACTCGGCCGAGGGCGCCAAAGTCGATTGGTCGGACCGTGGTCAAGTGGTCGATTTCATCGTCAGGGATGCACGGGCGATCGCCAGCACCACGCATCCATTCGATGCGGCGGGGATACGGGCCTTTGTCGAGCAGGATTACGACCGCTCCGGCGGCTTCCTGAGCGCGACCAACCATTTCATGCTCAAGGGCGGCGCCGCCTGGAAGGGCCGCCTGCACGAGATCGCGGCGCCGCTGCTGGTCAT
>NZ_RZRR01000983.1:0-1941 GCF_003998555.1 Mesorhizobium sp. M7A.F.Ca.CA.002.09.1.1
GTCTCGCTGCGCGCCGCACTCGACCTTTTTGCCGAGGTGACGCCGGTGGTGACCATTCCCCGTCTCGTGGTCAGCCAGATCGACGGCTTCTTCGCACTGGTGCCGGAAGGGCCAGTGCCTGCGCTCAACCGGTACGCCGATGACGTGGTGCGCGACTTCGACCGGTTTCGCGCACCGCTGAGCGAGGCGGAAATCGAGCGGCGCAGCCCGGATTCGCTGAAGCCGGCCGAGTTCCGCAATCTCTGCCAATGGGGCTACCCCTATGTCTTCGAAACCTTTCGCTTCCACATGACGCTCTCCGGCCGGGCGGGGTCACAGGAGAGCCCGCGTTTGCGCGCAGCGATCGACAGCCTGTTCGCGGAAGTGCTGCAACAGAAGGTGCTGGTGGATGCGCTGACCTTGTTTGTCGAAACCGAACCGGGTGCGCCGTTCATGGTGCTCTCGCATCACGCGCTCGGGCGCCGCCCGGCCAGAAAAACCGCCTGAAGGACTGCCTGAAATGACCGCCGAGACTGTTCTCCACAATGCCCGCATCGTGCTTGCCGACGAGATCGTCGAAGGTTCGCTGGTGCTGCGCGACGGCTTTATCGCCGGCATCGAAGCCGGCGCAAGCCTTGGCTCTGGCCGCATCGGCGAGGATATGGGCGGCGACTATATTATTCCCGGGCTGGTCGAGTTGCACACCGACCATCTCGAAGGCCATTACGCGCCGCGGCCCAAGGTGCGCTGGAATCCGATCGCCGCCGTGCTCGCCCATGACGCGCAGGTGGCAACCGCCGGCATCACCACCGTGCTGGACGCCTTGCGCGTCGGCATGGACGAAGACGCCGACCTGACATCGGCCGACATCCGCAAGCTGGCCGACGCGATCGAGGACAGTGTGAAGCAGGACCGTCTGCGCGCCGACCATTTCATCCACCTGCGCTGCGAGGTTTCGGCACCCGACTGCCTCAGGGCTTTCGCCAATTTCGACGGCGACGAGCGGGTTAAGCTGGCATCGCTGATGGATCATGCGCCAGGCCAGCGCCAGTTCGTCAATCTCGAAACCTATGCCTACTATTACCAGCGCAAGCTGAAGCTGACCGATCGCGACTTCAAGGTGTTCTGCGAAAAACGGATGGCCGAATCGGCGCGCAATTCGGCGCCGAACCGGGCGGTGATCGCCGCCGCCTGCCAGGAGCGCGGCATCGTGCTGGCCAGCCACGACGACGCCACATCGGGCCATGTCGACGAAGCGATCGAGCAGGGCGTGCGGGTTGCCGAATTCCCGACCACGGAAGAGGCCGCAAGGGCCTCGAAAGAGGCCGGGATGGGTGTGCTGATGGGCGCGCCAAACGTCATGCGCGGCGCCTCGCATTCGGGCAATGTCTCGGCCCGTACGCTGGCCAGCGACGGCCTGCTCGACATCTTGTCGTCCGACTACATTCCCTTCAGCCTGATCCAGTCGGCGTTCTTCCTCGGCGATGTCGTCGAAGGCATTTCCCTGCCGCAGGCCGTCGCCATGGTCTCGAAAAACCCGGCCGATGCGGTTGGACTGACCGACCGCGGCGTCATCGAGCAGGGCCGCCGCGCCGATCTGGTGCGGGTGCGCGTCGACGACCATGTTCCGGTCGTGCGCACCGTGTGGCGGCAGGGACGCCGGGTGGCATGATGGTGTCGGCACTGATCGAGCGGGAACTTTCGGCCGAGACGTTTCCGATCCGCGATGGCGTTTTCGTCGCCGTCGTCGGCCCAAGCGGCGCCGGCAAGGACACGGTGATCGGCTACGCCCGCAACCATTTTGCCGACGAAACGCGGCTGGAGTTCGTCCGCCGGGTCATCACCAGGCCGAGCGATGCCGCAAGCGAGGATCACGACACGCTGGCCGACGCTGCCTTCGCCGAAGCCGAAGCCGATGGCGCCTTCGCCATTTCCTGGGAAGCACACGGCTTGCGCTACGGC
>NZ_RZRR01000984.1:0-1941 GCF_003998555.1 Mesorhizobium sp. M7A.F.Ca.CA.002.09.1.1
ATGTTGCGCTTGTGCGCCGGCAGGGCGACGATGCTTTTGCCGCCAACGGCGAGGTCGCCGGAGGTGAGGTCGGTGAAGCCCGCGACGACGTTGAGCGTCGTGGTCTTGCCCGAGCCGCTGGGGCCGAGCAGCGTCATGAACTCGCCCGGCTCGATATGCAGGCTGACATCGTCGAGTGCGGTGAAATTGCCGTAGCGCTTGGTTGCGCACTTGATGTCGATGGCCGCGCCGCGTTTCCTCGCAGTCATCTCAACTCCTCGTCGATTTCGAGCTGATGATCAGCCCGGCGCTGATGATCAGCGTCGTGGCAATGAAGATGATGGTTCCGACGGCCGTCACCGTCGGATCGGCGTCGCGGGTGATGCTGGTGAAGATCTGCACCGGCAAGGTCTTCAGGTAGGGACTGGTGATGAACAGCGCGACGATGATCTCATCGAAGGAGGTGACGAAGGCAAACAAAAGCCCGGACAGGATGCCGGGCGCGATCAGCGGCAAGGTCACGGTGCGGAATGTGGTGAAGCGGTTGGCGCCGAGACTTGCCGCCGCCGTCTCCAGCCGCGCGTCGAAGACTTCGAGGCTTGCCGACACGGCGATGATGACGAAGGGGATCGCCAGCATCGTATGTGCGATGACGAAGCCGGTGGTGGTGCCGACGAGCTGGTAGTCGAGATAGACGGCGTAGATGCCGATGGCCAGCACCACGCCGGGCACGATCATCGGCGTGATCAGGATGGCGCGCAGCAGGCCGGCGCCGGAATGTTTCATGCGGCTGAGGCCGAGCGACGCCAGCGTGCCGATCAGCGTGGCGGCGACGGCGACGAGGCCCGCGACCCTCAGCGAATTGAAGAAGCTCGACAGCCAATCGGGGTTGGTGAAGAAATTCTCGTACCATTGCCAGGAGAAGCCGGACGGCGGGAAAGCGAGCGACTTCTTCTCGTTGAATGACATCGGGATGATGACCAGCGTCGGCATCACCAGCCAGACGGCGACCAGCAGGCAGAACAGACCGAGCAGAAGGCGGGATGGTGCCAGTCTCATGATCTGGACGCCTGCTTGTGGCGCTGGCGCATCAGCGGGGCGGCGAGCGCTAGAAGCACGAAGGTCGCGACCAGCAGCACGACGCCCATGGCGCCGCCGCGGCCCCAGTTGAGCAGGCTGAGCACCTGGCTCTGCACCAGCGTCGACAGCATGGTGCTGCGCGGGCCGCCGAGCAGGGCAGGCGTGATGTAGAAGCCGAGCGACAGGATGAAGACGATGATGGCGCCGGCGAAAACGCCGGGCAGCGACAGCGGCAGATAGATTTGCAGGAAGGCGCGTGCCGGGCGCGCACCAAGGCTGCGCGCCGCCTGCACGAGGCGCAGATCGATGCCGCGCATGACCGAATAGAGCGGCAGGATCATGAACGGCAGCAGCACCTGCGCCATGCCGATGACGACGCCGGTCTGCGTGCGGATCAGCTTCACGCCGTCAAAGCCGAGCAGCCTGATGACCGAATTGATGATGCCGGAATCCTGCAGCAGGATGACCCAGGCCAGGGTGCGCACCACGCCGCTGACCCAGAACGGCACCAAAACGCACAGGATGAGGACCAGCCGCAGGCGCGGTCCGACCGCCGTCATGAGATAGGCATAGGGGTAGGCGGCGATGACGCAAACGATGGTGACCCAGGCTGCGATGGAAAAGGTGCGCCACAGGACGGTGACATTCACCGGGGTGGAAAAGAACCAGGCATAGTTCTGCAAGCCCCAAGATGGGTCCGAGAAGCTGCGCAGCGTGACGGTCAGCAAGGGATAGCCCATCGCGGCGATGAGCAAAGCCAAGGCGGGCATCGCCAGCAGCGAAGGATAGGCAGCAAGGCGCGGGCGCCGCTGCGGCGCCCGCACGGCACCTGGCGGCCGAGGATGATCACCCCCGGCCGTCGGCGTATGCGATGTCTGGCTC
>NZ_RZRR01000985.1:0-1940 GCF_003998555.1 Mesorhizobium sp. M7A.F.Ca.CA.002.09.1.1
GATCGATCACCGCGCGCGAACGATAGGGCGGCGCCTTGTACCAGACCGGCGGCAGGCCAAGCACCGACCACGGATAGCAGGAGCACAGTGTGCAGACGACGAGATTATGGGTATCCTGCGTGTTGAACACCGCCTGCATGTGCTCGCCCTGGCGGCCGGTATAGCTCAGCGATGCGATCGCCGCCGTCGCGTCGCGCTTCAGCCAATCGGCAAAGGCAGGATCGCTCCAGGCCTTGGCCACCACCCTGGCGCCGTTGCGCGGCCCGATCTTCGTCTCGTAGGTGTCGACGATGACGTCGATCGCGGCCGGATCGATCAGACCCTTCTGGGCGAGGATCGTCTCCAGCGCACGCACGCGGGCGGCAAACGGATCAAGTTCGTTATCGTGATGATGATCGTGGGACATGGCGACAAATTACGGTTCCGGTGGTGCCACCGCAAGCGCAACGCCTTGGGCCAGCGGCACATGCACTGGCCCTGTCACATCATTCGGCGGCCGCCCGCTGCGGTTCGGGCTGCATGTCTTCCCTCGCCTTGAACAGCGAGAGCTGGTCGACAGTTTCGACCGGACCCGGCTCGCCCTTGCGCTTCGACCAAAGCCCGACCAGCCAGCCCGAGAAATTCTCCATGTAGACATAGATCACCGGCGTCACGAACAGGGTCAGTGCCTGCGAGGCAAGCAGGCCGCCGACAACGGCAACGCCCAGCGGCTGGCGCAGTTCGGCGCTGGCGCCGGTGCCGAGCGCAATCGGGAACGTGCCCATGAGTGCCGCCAGCGTCGTCATCATGATCGGCCTGAAGCGCATCAGGCAGGCCTTGTGGATCGACTCGGTCGCCGACATGCCTTCTCGTCGCAACTCAAGCGCGACATCGACCATCATGATGCCGTTCTTCTTGACGATGCCGATCAGCATCAGGATGCCGATCACCGCGATGACCGACAGATCCATGCCGGCGAAGCGCAGCGCAACGACCGCTCCCAGTACGGCCGATGGCAGGCCGGTGAGGATGGTCAGCGGGTGGATGAAGCTTTCGTAGAGGATGCCGAGCACGATGTAGATGGTCAGGATTGCGCCGCCGACCAGAAAACCCTGGTTGGCCAGCGAATCCTGGAAGGTCTTGGCCGTGCCGGCAAAGGTCGTCGAGATCACCGTCGGCATGCCGATCTGCTCTTTCAGCGCATTGATGCGCGTCACGCTGTCGCCCAGCGCCACGCCCTGCGGCAGATTGTAGGAGATGGTCACGGCTGGAAGCTGGCCGAGCTGGTTGACGGTCAGGGCGCCGGCCGTGCGATCGACGCGGGCGAAGGCGCCGAGCGGAACAAGACTGCCGCTCGCCGTCCTCATCTGGATGGCCAGCATCCGCTCGGGCGACCACTCGATCTTGGGATCGAGCTCGGTGATGACTTCATAGCTGTCGGCCGAACCGAAGATGGTCGAAACCTGGTCGGTGCCGAACCCGCCATAGAGGGCGGAGCGCAACGTGTCGGTATCGATACCGAGTTGGGCGGCCTTGTCGCGATCCACCACCAGCGTCGCCTGCAGCGCATTGTTCTGCAGGTCGCTGGTGACGTCGGTGAAGTTCGCATGGTCGGCCGCCATCGCGTCGTTCAGTTTCTGCGCCCAAATATCGGTGAGGCCGGTATCAAGGCCCTGAACCACGAGCTGGTAGGCGCTTGCGGACGACCGCGAGCCCAGCCTCAAATTCTGCACCGGCTGCATGTAGGTCTCGATGCCCGCCACGCGGGCCAGTTGCTTGCGCAGATCCGCAAGCACCTTCTCGATATCGGGGCGCTGGTCCTTGCCCTTGAGCTGGACGAAGAGCTGCCCCTGGTTGAGCGCGTTGTTGCCGCTGCCCGCCGACCACGCCACATGGTCGACATAGGGCGAATGCGAGAAGACGCTGGCGACCTGCCCTTGCAGCCTGGACATGGCGTCGAA
>NZ_RZRR01000986.1:0-1937 GCF_003998555.1 Mesorhizobium sp. M7A.F.Ca.CA.002.09.1.1
CGCCAAGCAATGTCGCGATGACGGCCATCGTCTTGGCTCGTTCGAGCTGGTCGCGCAGCTTCTGCTGGTGGCCGCCGGCAATATGACCGGCTTCGTGCGCGATGACGCCGATGATCTCGTTGGGCGTTTCAGCCGTCATCAGCGCGCCGGTGTTGATGAACAGCCGACGCCCGGTGACGAAGGCGTTGAAACTCTGGTCGTTGACCAGGACGATGTCGATGCCGTCATTCGCCAGGCCGGCCGCCCTGAAGATCGGCCGCGCGTAATCGCGCACCAGCGCCTCGATCTCGGCGTCGCGCACCACCGGCACGTTCTGGGCGAAGGCGCTGACCGAGCTCGACATTGCAACGGCAACGCCAAGCGAAAGCGTCGCGAAGACGCGCGCTGCCTGGGCAATCGTCGATCTGGGTCGGCTCAACATGATGTGTCCACTGGTAGACGAGCGGGCGAAAGATGAAAAGTCGGCGCCGGAAACTTCCTCAACTTGTGATCCTCACATCAATCGGGCATTTGTGCGGCACATGCGCCAGTGCCTGGCGCCGTCAGTCATCGGGAATACTGGTTAAATGGTCGTTTCGCTCTCACGCCGCGGCAATGTCGAGCCCTTCCATGCGATGGACATTCTGGCAGAGGCAAACCGGCTGAAGTCCCAGGGCGTGCCGGTTGTTTCGATGGCCGTCGGCCAACCCTCCGATCCCGCACCGGTTCTGGTTCGCGCCGCAGCAGCCAAGGCGCTGCAGGATGGGCGCATCGGCTACACCGACGCGCTCGGACTGGCAGGTTTGCGCAAGGCGATAGCCGGACACTACGCCGATCACTATGGGCTTGATATCGAGCCCGGCCGGATCGCGGTGACCACCGGATCGCCGGCCGCCTTCAATCTTGCCTTCCTGGCGATGTTCGATCGGGGTGACCGCGTCGCCATCGCGGCACCCGGTTACCCTGCCTACCGCAACATCATGGCCGCACTCGGCATAGAGGTGGTCGAGATCGAGCTCGGCGACGCCGCCTACCTGCATGCCGGCCATTTGGAAGCCGCGCATCGTGAAAAGCCGCTGAAAGGCGTTCTCTTCGCCAGTCCCGCCAATCCAACCGGCGCGGTCATACCAGCCGATGAACTGGCGGCTCTGGTAAGGACGGCACAGGACCTCGGCATCGCCGTCATCTCCGACGAAATCTATCACCGGCTGGCCTATGCCGCCCCCGACACCACGGCACTTGCCTATGGCGGCGATGTGACGGTGATCAATTCCTTCTCCAAATATTACTGCATGACCGGCTGGCGAATCGGCTGGATGGTGCTGCCGCAGGAACTGGTGCGGCCGGTCGAGCGCGTCGCCCAGAGCCTCTACATCTCGCCGCCGGAGCTATCGCAGATTGCCGCGATCGAAGCGTTCAGGGCGACCGAGGAACTGGAGGCGGTAAAAGGCCGCTACGCCTGGAATCGCGAGCTCTTGATGAAACGCCTGCCGGAACTCGGCTTTCCGCTGGCGGCGCCCATGGACGGCGCCTTTTATGCGTTCTGTGACGTCACCAGGCATACCAATGACAGCATGGCCTTCGCGCGAAAGATGCTGGCCGAGGCGCATGTTGCAGCAACGCCCGGCCGCGACTTCGACACTCAGGCTGGGCACCGGACCATGCGTTTCTCCTACGCCGGCAGCCACGACGACATGGTCGAGGCAATGGTGCGCATCGAACGCTGGTTGAGGTAGCACCATGCCGGAACTTGAACAGGCCCCCAAACTTGATCGGGCATTGGCCGAAGTCGCCGCCGAAATGGCCGAGCGCACCGATCGCGGCGACGTCGCTTCCTACATTCCGCAGCTGGGCAAGGTCGATCCGAAGAAGTTCGGCATCGCGGCGGTCACCAATGACGGCCGCGTGCTGATGGCCGGCGATGCCGACCAGGCATTTTCCATCCAGAGCATCTCGAA
>NZ_RZRR01000987.1:0-1931 GCF_003998555.1 Mesorhizobium sp. M7A.F.Ca.CA.002.09.1.1
CGATGGATTTGGCCCCAAGCGCCTCGGCGGCTGAAATCACAATATCGGCAAGAACCTTCTTTTCCGCCGACGGCGGAGTGCCACGCGATTCACCGATCTCCGGAAGATCGAAAGCCAGCGTAAAGTATCGCGTGCCGAGTTCATCGAGCACACCATCATAGATTTTCCGGGAATGGGGCCAGCCGTGCAGAAGGATCAAGGCCGGTCGGCGCGGATCGCCGGCCGTGGATACCGCCAGCTGCATATCGCCTGCTTCGAGGGTCTGGACGAGCATCGTCTATCCATTTTCGGGAACTCAGAAGAAAACGAAGAGCGAACGAATAGGTTGCCCCACCAGTTCAATCTGCGTCGCTCGCCGCTGTCCGTTCTCCAACGTCTGTGCTCAAGGACCAGCCCGCTTTCTGAGCCGGCTCGACCGTCACCAAGTGGGAGGAGGGGGCCATCCACCGGCCCTGTTGGTCCGCCTGCGGAACAAGCATTTAACCCTGGCGTTAGAATGCCGGGCGATCCCGCAACGGGCGAATGGGCAGTCGCGAAGTCGTCGCGGCGGTTTGCAATTAGGACAATGCAGGGAGATTCACATGCCGCTTACGGCCTTCGCACTCAATTGCTCGCTCAAAGCTTCGAACGACAGGGAAAAATCCTCCACCGATCGGTTGCTCGCCGATGTCCTGGCGGCGTTGATGCAATACGATGTGAAGGGCGAGATCGTGCGTGCGCTCAGCCACGATATCAAGCCCGGCGTGCTCTCCGACATGGGCGAGGGCGACGATTGGCCGAAACTCAGAAAGAAGATACTGGCGGCCGACATCTTCGTGCTCGGGCTTCCGATCTGGCTTGGCCAGCCCTCGAGTGTGGCCAAGCGCGTCCTGGAGCGGATGGATGCCTTTCTCGAGGAGACGGATGACAGAGGGCGAATGCCGGCAGCAGGAAAGGTGGCCCTGGTGGCCATCGTCGGTAATGAGGACGGTGCGCATCACTGCCACGCGGAATGCTTTCAGGCATTGAACGATGTCGGCTTCACCATCCCGGCCAATGGCGGGGTCTACTGGGTTGGCGAGGCGATGGAGGACGTCAACTATGTCGACCTGCCGGCAACTCCGGAAAAAGTCTCGGGTGCGATCGAAATGGCAGCCTCAAACGCCGCCCATCTCGCTGGATTGCTGAAAGACCAGGGCTATTCGGGCGTCTCGGGATGACCTTTGTTCGCCTAAACAACTTTGAGCGGCCAGACATTGCAGCGTCGATGAGGTCTCAATCGGGAACAGGAAGGCTTGTAGCGAGTTCATATTCTCATCAGCCGGCGACCGCCGCTCCGTCTACACGGCGCGAAGCCGCAAACAGGAGAGCAAGTCATGGGTCTCGGCACAATTCTTATCATCATTCTGATTATCGCATTGCTTGGCGGCTTTAGTGGACTTGGCGGCGGGCCATTCTACGGCACCGGCTATTACGGGGGCGGCGGCCTCGGTCTTCTGCTGCTTATAGTCATAATCCTGGTCGTGCTCGGGCGTCTCTAGCCGAGTCCGCCATGCGGTGGCAGATTGTATCACCTGCCGCTTGCGGTTCTCTTCGGAGTTGCTTTGAATCCATAGCAGTCCGGCAATGACGGTCCGCCCTCTGGAGGGCGGACCACTCGTCGGACATATCAGGTCAAAATCAGCACGATCTTGAACGTATCCGGATCAACGATGACGATCCGACCGTCCGCAAGCACGAAATACTCGTAGCTTTCGTAAGCGGGAACGATCTTGACGATACGAGCCGGCAGCCGATGCAGCCTGACCTTGTGCCGCGGAACTTCGACGCCGACGCTGATGTCAAAATTGACATTGGACACAGGCTCGACCTTCGTCTCCCGGATAATCTGAGTGACTTGGGTTTTCTGCTCCACCGTCACGTTGTTGATGGAACCGGTCGACGTCGTATCC
>NZ_RZRR01000988.1:0-1918 GCF_003998555.1 Mesorhizobium sp. M7A.F.Ca.CA.002.09.1.1
GTCGGCAATCGCCCCGGCAAGGAGCCGTTCGTGGCCCGTTGCCTGAGCGGGCCGAGTGCCGACCAATCGCTGGCGCCCTGCGAGCGCGACATCCAGGTCGGCGACGAACTCAGCCTCACCTATCGCTTCCCAAGGGAGTTTCTGGGCGATTGGCAGGCGCTCGACGCGGCAATCGCCACCGAAGCCGGGCGCGTTCTGAAGGCGGGACGTTAAGAACGCTTCAAGGGAACCGGCTGGCCGGCCGCATGAGCCGGCCGACCGCAAGATTTGCTGGCTCAGGCCAGATCGATGTCGAGAATCGCCATCGAAAAATTGTAGTCGCCGTCGTCCTCGTCCTTGAAGACGATGCCGAGGAATTCGTCGCCGACATAGACCTCGGCCGAATCGTCCTTGCGCGGCCGCGCCTTGACCTCAAGCTTGGGGTTTTGGAAGACGCGCTTGAAATAGGCGTCCAGCTTTCTGATTTCGTCCGGCTTCAACAGTCTTCTCCGATCATCGGGCTTGCTCGTTCGAACGCGCTTCTGGCACGTCGACAATGGCGATGTAAAGGCAAGCGGCCTGATTAAGGTCTGTTGATATTCACGTGAGGCCGGCCTGCAAATGGCGGTTTCCTGCGCTTCCCCGTTCTACCGCGTCGCGGTAGAACTGTGCTCACGTACCCAAACGTACGCTCCGCTCCGGTTCTCGGAACCCACCATTTCGGCTCGGCCTGACCTGAATCTCAAAAGACCTTGGGCGAGAACAATCGCCCATGTCTGCCCACGGCCTCAGGCAGCGGACATATGACAATCAGATGTCGAAACTGACGACCTGATCCATCGTCTGCGACGGCAAAAGCTGGTCCATCTGGCGCGACGGCTGATCGCAGCCGGTCTCGCCGACGACGCGGGCCGGCACGCCGGCAACCGTCTTGTTGTGCGGCACAGGCGACAGCACCACCGAGCCGGCCGCGATCTTCGAGCAATGGCCGATTTCGATGTTGCCGAGTATCTTGGCGCCGGCGCCGATCAGCACGCCGTAGCGGATCTTGGGGTGGCGGTCGCCGCCGGCCTTGCCGGTGCCGCCCAGCGTCACGCCATGCAGGATCGACACGTCATCCTCGATGACCGCGGTCTCGCCGACCACGAGGCCGGTTGCGTGGTCGATGAAGATGCCCTTGCCAATGCGGGCGGCCGGGTTGATGTCGGTCTGGAAGACCGAGGACGAGCGGCTCTGCAGATAGAGCGCGAAATCCTTGCGCCCCTGGTTCCACAGCCAATGCGCCAGCCGATGCGTCTGGATGGCGTGGAACCCCTTGAAATAGAGCACCGGCATGATGAAGCGGTCGCAAGCCGGATCGCGATCGTAATAGGCCTGGATGTCGACACGCACCGTCGTCGGCCACTCCTTGTCGTCGGCCAGCATGGACTTGAAGGTCTGGCGGATGAGATCGGAGCCGATGTCCTGGTGCGCCAGCCGCTCGGCCAGCCGATGAATGACTGCTTCTTCCAGGCTGTCCTGGTTGAGGATGGTCGAATAGAGGAATGCAGCGAGCAGCGGGTCGCGGTTGACAGCCTCCATGGCCTCGTCGCGGATCGAACGCCAGATCGGATCGACCGGCTTCAATGCGCTGTGTCGGGAAATGCTGATGCTGTTCATCGCCGTCTCGTCCTGCGTCCTGCCTGGCTTGCCTGTTGTGCTTGCCTGCTGCCCGGCCGCACATATAAGCCAGATCATAGCACGATTGAACTCAATTTTCCTTAGTGCTTTGTCAAATGGATTTGGTTCGCGGGAATTCAAGCAGCCATGGAAAACGAACCCTTGATCGACGACGCGCTGAAAAGCGAGCTCTCAGGGCTCTACCGGGCACAGGGCCGCCACTACCACAACCTTGCCCATATCGAGTCTATGCTGGCGCTGGCTGGCGCCTATCGAAGTT
>NZ_RZRR01000989.1:0-1917 GCF_003998555.1 Mesorhizobium sp. M7A.F.Ca.CA.002.09.1.1
GCGCGGCATGCAGACTTCCATGTCGGTCTCAGGCCGCCTGTTGTAGTCGATGCGGTATTGCGTTTCGCCGGCCTGCGCCAGGCGGCTCTTGTTGGCGATGCCGGCTTCGTAGTCGACCAGCGCTTCGGTGCGCAGAAGATCGGGAATGCCGGCAGGCACGTAGCGGATCTTGGTGCCTGCCGCCTCGGCATGCCATTTGGCCAACAGCGTGCGGTCGAAACCATCCGGTGCCTCTTCGATCTCCAGGCTTTCGCGGATTTCGCCGGTGAGACCTTCGTCCTGGCTGAGGCCGAGGAGCCAATCGAGCGACACCTTGAACTCGGCGGCGATGTTAAGCAGTGTTTCGGCGCGGGGCAGGCGCGTCGAGGCGCCCGACAGCAGTTGCGACAGCGCCGAGCGGTCGATGCCGACCGCGGTTGCAAAGGCCGACTGGTTCAGGTCGGAGCGTGTCAAGAGCATTTTCAGTCGCTCGCGGAAGATCGTCGACAGGTCGCGCTTGTCCATGTCCGTGCTCCACCTGGATTGAGGAAAAATTTGCGCCGGAACCGCTCCGAGGGTGGCGTTAGGCGTAAATGAATCCCTAAGTCTGTTTACAATGTATAACATGTGCGGTCAAAAATGCGCAATCGCAACAGTTTGTGCACTTTGTCTCGTTGAGTGGAATCATTTCTCCTGACACAATGCTGTCAGGAATCAATTGGGATTCCGGCGACTGAGGGGCAGTGGTCGATAGCATGACGAGCAAGAGCATCAGGCGACACAGCGTACGGGCCATTGAGTGGCCAACCGTGGTACTCGCCTTCTTCTGCTACGCGACATGGCTCGCCACCGGTTTCCTGCTCTGGCCTTCCTATCCCGTCCTGGCGCTCGCCGTCCTCGCCTTCACCGCCGCATTGCAGTCGTCGATCATGCACGAAGTGCTGCACGGGCATCCGACGCGCAACGCGCGGGTCAACGAAGCCTTCGTGTTTCTGCCGATCGGTCTGGTCTGGCCGTTCCGCCGCTTCAAGACCATTCATCTGCGTCACCACGCCGACGAGCGGCTGACCGACCCGCTCGATGACCCGGAAAGCTATTATCAGGCGCTCTGGCAGCATGACGAGCTGCCGCCGACGATGAAATTCCTGCTCAAGATCAACAACACCATGGCAGGCCGCTTCGTGCTCGGCCCGTGGCTGTCCTGCGTCGGCTTCTTCATCGACGATGCCAAGCAGGTGATCGCCGGCGACAAGCCGATCCGCAAGGCCTGGCTGCTGCATGCGATCGGCCTGGCCGTCGTGCTGCCGATCGTTCAGTTCGGCTTCGGCATCCCGCTGTGGCTTTACATTCTGGTGCCGGTCTGGCTCGGCCAGTCGCTGATCTCGATCCGTACGTTCGCCGAGCATCAATGGTCGGAACATCCGGAAGGCCGTACGGTGATCGTCGAGCGCTCGCCGCTGTCGTTCCTGTACCTCAACAACAATCTGCATTTCGTCCATCACAAGACCCCGACCGTGGCCTGGTACAAGCTGCCCAAGCTGTTTCGCGACCGCCGTGAGGAATGGCTGCGGATGAACAATGGCTATGCCTATCCGAATTATTTCGCGCTGGTCAAAGCCTATGCGTTCAAGGCGAAAGAGCCGATCGTGCACCCGGTGCTGCGGCGTGCGCCTGAGCCGGGCAGGGCCTTCAAGCCGCGCATCAGGGCGCGCAGCATCAGCGGGCTCGGCAGTGCGCCGGTTCCCGCCGAGCCGCCCAAGGAATAATTCCGGCCTACCCGGAATCCGTGTCGGCCAATTCTGATTGGACGCCGCGTTTTCGCGATCCTTTTTCCAGACATGATGATTTGATATCGGCATGAGTGAATTGGTTGCGGCGTTGCCGATGTATGATTGGCCCGAAATGCGCGATGAGGTCGACGCGCAATGGGTGCTGCTG
>NZ_RZRR01000990.1:0-1915 GCF_003998555.1 Mesorhizobium sp. M7A.F.Ca.CA.002.09.1.1
CGACTGCTCGCCTGGCGGGCCGAACATCTCGATCAATCGCTGGCACTGGCCGAATTGACCGAGAACGGCCTCGTCGGCCATGCCGCTGGCCTGCCTCCACGCCACACATGAACACAGGCCCGCATCGTTGCCGGCGCGGGCCTGTATCCGACTGGGTGGAAACTACCTGACGATCATGCGCTGCTGATCGCGCTTCTCGGCATAGCTGCCCTTGTCATAGGCGGTTTGTGCCTCGAGCTGTTCCTTGGTGAAGGTCGTGTACAGGTATTTGTTGCCCGCCTTGTCGGTCATGAATTTGAGATTATCCATGCCGACCGCGACTTCCTTCTCGCCAATGCCGAGGAAGCCACCGACATCGACGATCACCGCATCGGCCTTCTTGTCGGGCGCAAGCACGACATCGCCGATCTCGCCGACCTTGGCGTCGTTGGCGCCATAGACAGTCGTGCCCTTGAGGTCATCGGCGCGAATCTCACCAACCGGCATCTCGGTCAGCGTCGACTTGTCGATGGCTGCGGTCTTTGTCTGGTCCGGAGCCGAGGCATCGGGGGTCGTGGGCGCCGGAGCCTGTGCCGTCTTGTCGGACGGAGCGACGGCAGGGGCTGCGGCGGGCGCGACTGCTGCCGGCGCATTCGAAGCCGTCGTTGCCGGCGCAGGGTCATAGGCCTTGCGGTTGAAATCCGGCTGCGCCTGCAATTCTTCCTTGGTGGTCTGGGCGACCAGCCAGCGGTCGCCATTCTTCTCGGCCCACTGCGCCTTCGAGAAGTCATAGGTGACGTTCTTGGCGCCAAGGCCTAGGAAACCGCCGACGCCGATGACCAAGTACTGCGCCTTGCCATCCTTGGTCAGCACAATGTCGTTGACGTCGCCGATGTTCTGGGCGTCATCGCCGGTGCCGTTATAGACGTTTTCCCCGATGATGTTGGTGGCGAGATTGCCGTCGGCGCGCTTGACTGGTTCTGCCGAAGCGGCGTTCATGTCGACAGGCTTTTGCGCTGTGTCCGTCGTCGCGGGTGCTGCCGGCGCTGTTGCGTCGGTCGATGCCGCAGGTGCTGGGGTCGGGCTGTAAGGCTTTTTATCGAATTCTGCCTGCGCCGTCAGTTCGTCCTTGGTCGTCTGGGCCACCAACCAGCGGTCGCCATTCTTTTCGGCCCACTGCAGCTTGCCGTAATCGAAAGCAACGCTTTTGGCGCCGACACCCAGAAAACCGCCGACGTCGATGACAACGGATTTCGCCTGCCCATCCTTGTCGAACACGACGTCGCTGACCTTGCCGATGTTTTCGGCATCGTCGCCGGTGCCGTTGTAGACGGACTCACCGATGATGTTGGTGACGATGCTGCCCTCTGCGCGTGCCACAGGAGCGGCGGCGGGCTCCTGGACGGCGGGCGTGGCAGGCGCCGTATTTGTTGCGTTCTGCGCATAGGCGCCGGTCGCGACAAAGGTTGCGAGCGCCGTCGTGGCTAAAAGATTGCGGATCATGGTAGTCTCTCCTCGTGCCTGATCTCATGCGCCGCGTCTCCTTGGGGAACGCGGCATCTGCAGGTTCACAACGTCGTGACCGGGTCAGTTGTTCCGACAAAGCGCTGCGGTCCGGGAACGAAACCACGGAAATTATTGAGCCGCTGGGGTAGTCACCCCGTGGCAAGAGGAACCTTTCTGTCGACGCCGCGTTTCAGCCGTTGGCTGGGTATATCCCGGCCGCCATTTGGCTGACCTGGTGGAGCGGGGCATGAGATTTGCAGCGGTGCTGAACCGGGACGGCGGCACTTTGCGCACCACCGACCTCGCCGCTTTCTCCGACAGGATGCATCAGACGCTGGAAACGGCAGGCCACTCGCTCAGCATCGAAATTGTCGCCGGCAAGGATGTGGTGGAGACGCTGGACAACGCCGCTTCGCGTCGCTCGGTCGAC
>NZ_RZRR01000098.1:0-9738 GCF_003998555.1 Mesorhizobium sp. M7A.F.Ca.CA.002.09.1.1
GTCCAGGAACTGCGTTTCCGTCCTGCCGCCGATCACCAGGGAACTGATGGACGGCCGGCCAAGCAGCCAGGCCAGCGCCACCTGCGCTGCCGACACGCCGCGCTGCGCGCCGATCTCCACAAGCACATCGACGATCCGCCACAGCCGGTCCTCGTCGCGGATCGGTGGTTCCGACCAGCCCGCGAGTTGGCGGGCGGTGGGGCTGTCACGGCGGTATTTGCCGGACAGCAATCCGCCGGCAAGCGGGCTCCAGACCAGAACGCCCAGCCCCTGGTCGACGGAAATCGGCAGCAGTTCGTACTCCGCTTCGCGCGCTTCCAGCGTGTAGTGGATCTGCTGCGTGATGAAGCGCGGCTGATGACGGCTGTCGCTGATGCCGAGCGCCTTCATCACCTGCCAGCCGGAATAGTTGGAGCAGCCGACATAGCGGATCTTGCCCTGGGCAACCAGCGTGTCGAGCGCGCCGATGGTTTCCTCCAGCGGCGTCACGCCATCCCATTCGTGCAGGAAATAGATGTCGATGACGTCGGTCTTGAGCCGCTTCAGGCTCTTCTCGCATTCCCGAATCAGGTGATGGCGCGACAGGCCTTCGTCGTTTGGACCTTTGCCGATCCGCATCCGTGCCTTGGAGGCGATCAGCACGTCGCCCTTGCGCTTGCCGCCGAGCGCTTCGCCGATGATTTCTTCGGAAATGCCGTTCGAATAGACATTGGCGGTGTCGATGACATTGATGCCGGCGTCGATACAGAGATCGATCATCCGGCGCGCTTCGTCGAGATCGGTCTTGCCGACCGCCGAAAAAGCACCGGCGCCACCGAACGTCATGGTCCCCATGGTCAGTGTCGATACTTTCAGGCCGGAACGGCCGAGGGTGCGGTATTCCATGTCGTCCTCGCGATTGCATTGGGAAAGGGCTGGGGAGGGCCGCCCGAAAGTGGCCGCTATTTGTAGGACAATTTGGGCGACGTGTCTCCATGCCAGCGCGGCGGATCGATCATGCCTGGCTGGACCGACAGCGGTGGTGACCATGCTCGCGCTGCAATAAAACCGTCATTGCAGGCCTATATGGAAGTCGGCTCAGGTGTTGCCGTTCCCGGGCTGTAGGCCGGGAGTTTGGGGCGCCGGACGTGGATCGACAGAGCTTGCAAGTGGAGCAGCCGATAATGACCGAGCTAAAACAGAATTCTCCGGCCAGGGATTGGCTTGAAGCCGAGCTCGCCGACACGCTTGACGAAGACTATGAGCTCGAAATGTCGGAGCCGGCGCTGTCGATGGAGATCGCCAAGATCTACAAGAACTCGCATCCGCCTTCGATCGATCGCATGCAGTATTTTCGCGACCTGATCACCCTGCAGTCCGAATTGATCAAGCTGCAGTCCTGGGTCGCCCACCACAAGAAGAAGCTGGTGGTGATCTTCGAGGGACGCGATTCGGCCGGCAAGGGCGGTGTCATCAAGCGCATCACCCAGCGCCTCAACCCGCGCATCTGCCGTGTCGTCGCACTGCCGGCGCCGACGGAGCGCGAAAAGTCGCAATGGTATTTCCAGCGCTATGTCCCGCATCTGCCGGCCGGCGGCGAGATCGTGCTGTTCGACCGCTCATGGTACAACCGCTCGGGCGTCGAGCGGGTGATGGGCTTTGCCCAGCCCGATCAGGTCGAAGAATTCTTCCACGACGTGCCGGAATTCGAGCGCATGCTGGTCCGCTCGGGCATCACCGTGGTCAAATACTGGTTCTCGATCACCGACGAGGAACAGCAGATGCGCTTCCTGATGCGCATCCACGATCCGATGAAACAGTGGAAACTGTCGCCGATGGACCTGCAGTCGCGCGTGCGCTGGGAGCAGTACACCAAGGCCAAGGAAGAGACCTTCGCCCGCACCAACATCCCGGAAGCGCCCTGGTTCATCGTCGAGGGCAACGACAAGAAACGCGCGCGGCTGAACTGCATCGACCATCTGCTCAAGCAGCTGCCTTACGAGGAAGTGCCGCACGAGGAGATCACTTTGCCGGAGCGCGTCTTCAACCCCGAATACGAACGCCAGGTGCTGCCGCGCGAGCTCTACGTGCCGGAGAAGTATTGAGGCAGACGAAGCTGCGATCTCCCCCACGAGGGGAGAGATTGGCTCTCCACCTTACGCCCGCTTGATGGTGACGTGCGTCGCGAGCGGGGTCGCCACCTGCTCGCTGCAGACATAGCCGAGCTTGAGCATGTCCAGGCCGGCAAAAAGGTTCTCGCCCGTGCCCAGCAGCAGCGGCGCGATCGCCAGATGCATCTCGTCGATCAGTTTTTCCTGCAGATATTGCCGTATGGTGGCGACGCCGCCGCCGACCCGCACATCCTTGCCGCCAGCGGCAGCCTTTGCCTGTTCAAGAGCTGAATGGATGCCGTCGACGACGAAGTGGAAAGTGGTGCCGCCCTCCATCGTGATCGGTTCCCGCTTGTGATGGGTCAGCACGAAAACCGGCACATGATAGGGCGGGTTGTCGCCCCACCAGCCTTTCCAGCTGTCGTCAGGCCATTCGCCGCGGATCGGTCCGAACATGTTGCGGCCGAGGATCCAGGCGCCGACATTTTCGAAGCTGCGCGCCGCGAACGCCTCGTTGACGTCGGTGGTGCCGCCATCTTGTCCGAGCACCATCTCGCGGAAGGTGCGGGTGTCGACAAACCACTTGTGCAAGGATTCCCCACCGACGCCGAGCGGATTTTGCAGATCCTGATCGGGACCGGCGCCATAGCCGTCGAGCGATAGGGTGAAAGCGTTGACGCGAAGTTTGGACATGCGAGCCTCCTCGATAACCGATTGTGTTTTGCAAGCAGTTTTTTGTAACAAACCGATTGTGAATTGCAAGCGGTATTTTCAAGCTCAAACGAAGCCCACGCAACGGTCAAGTGGCCCTCGCTATGGATTCCCCGGCCAAGAGCCGGAAATTGGTATGGATGTCGAAGCGGATTGGCCGACATTGCTCGCCGCGACCGGCCGTCGTCGCGAAGAGAAATTACCCCTTCAGCATCTCCGCCACTTCGGGTGCGAAATAGGTCAGGATGCCGTCGCAGCCGGCGCGCTTGAAGGCGAGCAGCGATTCCAGCATTGCCTTCTCGCCGTCGATCCAGCCATTGGCGCCTGCCGCCTTGATCATCGAATATTCGCCCGACACCTGGTAGGCGAAGGTCGGCATCTGGAACTCGTCCTTCAGCCGCCGGATGATGTCGAGATAGGGCAGGCCGGGCTTGACCATCAGCATGTCGGCGCCCTCGGCGATGTCCTGTTCGGCCTCTCTCACCGCCTCGTCCGAATTGGCATGGTCGATGTAATAGGTCTTCTTGTCGCCCTTGAGCAGACCGGCGGTGCCCACCGCCTCGCGATAGGGTCCGTAGAAGGCCGAGGCGAATTTGGTCGCATAGGACATGATCGCCACGTCCTGAAAACCATTGGCATCGAGCGCGTCGCGGATGGCGCCGATGCGGCCGTCCATCATGTCGGACGGTGCGATGATGTCGGCGCCGGCGGCCGCCTGGATGACTGCGGCGGCGGTCACCTGTTCCACTGTCTCGTCGTTGACGATGATGCCGTCGCGCAGGATGCCGTCATGGCCGTGGCTGGTGAATGGGTCGAGCGCTGCGTCGGTGATGATGCCGATCTGCGGTACCGCATCCTTGATCGCGCGGGTGGCGCGGTTGATGACATTGTCGGGATCGAGGATGTGCGAGCCGGTCTGGTCGCGCAGCGAGATGTCCACATTGGGGAAGGTGGCGAGGGCGGGAATGCCGAGTTTTGCCGCGCGCTCTGCCTCCTTGACGGCGAGATCGATCGACAGGCGGAAGACGCCGGGCATGGCGGCGATCGGCTCGCAAACACCCTTGCCCTCGACGACGAAGATCGGCCAGATCAAATCGTCGACCGTGAGCCGGTTCTCTTGCACCAGACGGCGCGACCAGTCGGCCTTGCGCATGCGGCGCAGACGGCGGCTGCCGGTGATTTCGTCGACGCCGCGCGCGCCGGCGGGCTTTGCGGGGGTGAATTTGTTCATCGCCAGTACTCTCGTTCGGGCAGGCTTTTACCACGAGCTCCCGCCGCTGACCAATGCGGCACGATTGTGCCAGCGACCGGGTCGAGGCCTATTCGGGTTGCCCATTGCCTGACAGAATCTGTGCCGCGCCCCTGATGGCGACACGGAAAGCCTCGTCGAAGCCGACACCGCGCACCTGCCAGATGTAGGTCTTGCCGGCCATGGCCAGCCGCCAGTCGGCGATCCAGCCCAGTTCCTTGTCGCTCCAGACGAGACTGCCGTAAAGCGCCTGGTCGGCGCCGGCCTTCTCCGCAAGGGTGTCGAGCTTCGTCATCTCGGCATTGCGAAGCGCCTGATCGTCCAATCCGGCCTGCGACAGCTGCGCCACCGTGGGAAAAGTCACCTGCATGGCCAGCGGTACGGCGGCATTGCCGAACGATTCGCGCATCAGCATGCCACGGTCGTCCTCGGCATCGAGCGCGTAATGCGTTGTTCCGCGCTCGGTCGCCAAAAACACCACCAGCCGTGGCCGCTCGGTCAGCCACGGCCTGCTGCCGAGCGAAGCCAGCACCGGGTCGACGTCAGCAGGCTTGTACTGGCAGTAGAGATTATGAGGCCGATCGTACGTGCCCTGGTCGTCATGGTTGGGAATGCCTTCCATGCGGTCGCGATAGTGGAAACTGGCGACGAAGGTGCCGGCTTTGTCGCGCAATGCCGTCATTTCAGGTTTCGCCGGCAGGCGCTGATCGCCGGAAACCCGCACCAGAACCGCGTCGAGGCAGCGCTTGAAGCCGGACTGGCGGTTCTTCTCGTACTTGCCGTTGACGATGGTCTGCGAGCTGTAGAGGTCTTCCAAAGTCCCCGCCATGACCGGGTGAACAGCCAAGCAGAGGCTCAGCCCGATTGCCACCGGCGCAAGGTGCGAAAATCGAGTCATAAACAATCGTCCCGTTCGAAGACCCAGCAGGTACGCTGCAATGAACTCTACCCAGTTTTCCGTATTGCAGCTCTATTTTTAGCACTGGCTCCTGGTCCGGGCCAGAGCTTGCACCGGTGTCCTCGCCATTGACGCACCCATGCGCCACGCTTTAGCACTTCAGTCCCGGCGGCCGGGAGAGGGATTCTTTCACGATGGATTTTGGCGGAGGCGACGAGATCCGCTTCGAACATCTGGGCCGGGCCGGCGTCGTCACCTTGACGCGGCCGCAGGCGCTCAATGCCTTGACGCACCGCATGATCGGGGCGCTCGACGCCGCTCTTTCCGCCTGGGAGGCCGACCAGGGCATCGACGTCATCGTCGTCAAGGCAGAGGGCAGGGCCTTTTCGGCCGGCGGCGATATCCTGCATGTCTATGAGACAGGTCGGGCGGGAAAACCGCCGGTCGAGTTCTTCGCCGACGAATACCGGCTCAACGCCCGCATCAACAGCTACAAGAAGCCCTATGTCGCCCTGATCGACGGTATCGTCATGGGTGGCGGCGTCGGCATCTCCTTCCACGGCTCGCACCGGGTGATGACCGAGAATGCCCAGTTTGCCATGCCGGAAGTCGGCATCGGCTTCTTTCCGGATGTTGGCGCCAGCCACCTGCTGCCCGATCTCGGCGGCTCCTTCGGCATGTATCTGGCGCTGACCGGCAATCGCATTCGATATGGCGATGCGCTGTGGTCTGGGCTGGCCACCCATACCATCAAGGCCGAGGACCAGGCTGGCTTCCTCGACCGGCTGGCGTTGACCGGCGATCCGGAATCGGTGCTGCGCGGCTTCTTCGTGCAGGCAAGGCGAGAAACCGACAGGCCGACGCTGGAGGCGATTGTCCGTCATTTTTCGCAACCGTCCCTGAACCGCGTCATCGACAGCCTCGAGCGTGCGGCCGCCGCCGATGAGTTCGCGGCAAAGACGCTGGCGACGATCCGCACCCGCTCGCCGACCAGCCTGCGCGTCGCCTGGCGGCAGATCAGCGCCGGACTGACGCTGTCCATGGAAGCCTGCATGAAGATGGAGTTCCGCATCCTCAACCGGATGCTCGCCGGCCATGATTTCTACGAAGGCATCCGCGCTGCCATCATCGACAAGGGCTCGAAGCCGCAATGGCGGCCGGCAAGCCTCGCAGCGGTCAGCGAAGCGGATGTCGACGCCTATTTCGCTCCGCTCGGCGAACGGGAACTCCTGATATGAGCGAGGTGACCTCAAGGCGCATCGTTCTGCAGCCCTCGGGGGTGGAGGTGATCTTCGCCTGGTTCCAGCGCGTCATATCGGGCTACTGCCTGCTGTTCGGCATTCTCTACTGGATCAAGCTGATCGGCTTTTATCCGGGCACACTGTGGCGTTTCGACCTGATGCCCGTGCACTGGCAGGTCGCGGCGGTGGTGCTCGCCGTGTTCTTTCCCTTTGCCGCTGCCGGCCTGTGGATGCTGGCGTCCTGGGGCCCGGTGATATGGTTCATTTGCGCGGTGACCGAGACGGTCATGTACGCCGGCTTTCCCGAGTTGTTCGGCCACCGCTTGCTGATTGTCGTCTCGCATGCGGCGGTGGCGGTGCTCTACGTCGTCTTTCGCGTCGTCATCTACCTGCAGAAGCGCCCGGTCCGCCACTAAGCCGTTGAACCCATTGGCGGCCCGGCTGTCGCCTCGAATGAGCCCTGCAATCGTTGCCGAAATCTTTAGGTTAATTATCCTTGCTCGGGTGACCGTTCGTTAAGCCTCTTCCGAAACCTCTTACCGGTAAGCTCTTGTTAGCCCTAGCGTTTAAGTCGAATTTTATGAGTATTCGATAGTGTCGCGATCAAGGTGAAAAACAAAAAATCACCAGGGCGACAAACGAGAGGCAAAGACAATGATCAATTCGCGTCCGGCGGCGAAGACCGCCAACGTATCCGACGATCGCCGTGAGGCTATCCGTTCCCTGTACATGGAATCGCTGCAGCTTGTTGAACGGCTGCACCGCCGCCTGCTTGATGTGATCAAAGACGAATTCGACCGCAACGGCCGTTCCGACATCAATGCCATCCAGGCACTGCTGCTGTTCAACATCGGCAATTCCGAACTGACCGCGGGCGAGCTGCGCTCGCGTGGCTACTATCTCGGCTCGAACGTCTCCTACAATCTGAAGAAGCTGGTCGATCTCGGCTTCATCAACCATCAGCGCTCGCGCATCGACCGCCGTTCGGTCCGTGTCTCGCTGACGCCGAAGGGCAATGAGGTGGCCGAGGTCGTCGCCGGCCTCTATGAGCGTCATGTCGGCTCGATCGAACAGGTCGGCGGCATCAACACCGATGAGTTCAAGCAGATGAACCGCGCTTTGCAGCGGCTCGACCGCTTCTGGAACGACACCATCGCCTACCGGATGTAAGGATGTAAGACATCCGCCGCATCGGATCCGGCCCGCGCCACAGAAGCGCGGCCGAAATATCGACCTTCAGTCAGGGCCGGTGCCGAGAGGCATCGGCCTTTCTTTGATTTGGCTGGTCATTGCACCGCGTGGTCGATCGCCGATCGATACCCAAAAAGCACGGTCCGTTCTTTTCGGAATGCTGGCCGGTCGGATTTGGCCGCAAGGCCACGTTGCCGCCATATTCCAATGGAACCGAGAATGGCAGTGATGCTGTGGTGAAGGCCATGCGTTCACCCGCAGCCCGTATCGCGCCTGTGCATTGTCACACCAAGCTGATACGGACCATGGTTGGCTAATTGTTAAGATTGCCAATTTTACAGTGCGGGCGAGATCGCCCGGTGATCAACGCAGCAAGTGATCGAACTGCTACCAATGTCTGGAACGTCCATGAAAACCAGCCGTCGTTTTTTCCTGTCCGGAGCCTCCGCGCTCGCAGCCGCGGTGGTCGCCGGCGGCGCCAATGCGCAGGATGTGATCGGTGATATCCTGAAATCCTCGGCGCGCGGCAATTGGGACGACCAGTTCGACGCCCGCGCCAGCGAGGGTGGCAAGGTGGCTTCGACGCTGCCGATCTTCAGCCCGCAGACCGTTGCCTTCACGGAACAGGCGGTCGGGCAATACCAGAACATTGTCGGGCAGGGTGGCTGGGTCGAGGTTCCCGCGACCAAGAAGCTGCAGCTTGGCGTCGATGATCCCGATGTGGTGCCGTTGCGCAAGCGGCTGATGGTTTCCGGCGACCTGTCGCAGAGCGCCGGCATTTCGACGGCTTTCGATTCCTATGTCGACTCGGCAGTCAAGCGCTTCCAACTGCGTCACGGCCTGCCGGCTGATGGCTCGATGGGCAAATACACCTATGCGGCGATGAACGTTTCGGCGCAGATCCGGCTTGGCCAGTTGCAGACCAATCTGCAGCGGCTGCGCGAGAAGGCCGGCACGCTGGGCAGCCGCTACGTGCTGGTCGACATTCCGGCAGCCCAGGTCGAAGCGGTCGAGAACGACCGCGTCGTGCTTCGCCACACCGCGATCGTCGGCAAGATCGATCGCCAGACGCCGATCGTCAATTCCAAGATCACCGAGATCATCGTCAATCCATACTGGAACGCGCCGGTCTCGATCGTGCGCAAGGACATCATTCCGCTGATGCGGAAAAATCCCGATTATCTCAAGAACAGCCACATCCGCCTGTTCGCGCCCGATGGCAGCGAAGTCGATCCGATGAATGTCGACTGGTCGACCGACGACGCCGCCAAGTACCGGTTCCGTCAGGATCCCGGCTCGGAAAACGCCATGGCTTCGGTGAAGATCAATTTCCCGAGCCCTGATGGCGTCTACATGCACGACACGCCGCAGCAGAGCCTGTTCGGCAAGATGTTGCGTTTCGATTCCTCGGGCTGCGTGCGCGTGCAGAATGTGCGCGACCTCGTCACCTGGATCCTGCGCGACACGCCCGGCTGGGACCGCCAGCATTTCGAGGCGGCGATCAAGACCGGTGAAAACACGCCGATCCAGGTCACCAATCCGGTGCCGGTCCACTTCCTCTATCTCTCGGCCTGGTCGACCGGTCCGGGCGTGGTGCAGTTCCGCGACGACGTCTACGCGCTTGATGGCAACAACGAGCTGCAGATCACGTCCGCGCTTTAAATATTTGATTTCTATTTAAAAAGGCCGCCTCTCAGGGCGGCCTTTTTTCATTGATTGGGTGCCGCGGCGTTTTTCACGGGAGGGCGGCTGGACGGATCGGCCGGCTTTGCGCATGGTCGGCGGGAAAGCCTGGAACCGGACCATGGAAGTCGCTGTCTTCATTCTGGTCGTGCTCGTCTTCGTGGCGCTTTCCGGCGCGCTGGTTCGCCTGGTGCGGGTGCCGTTGCCGGTGCTGCAGATTGCGATCGGTGCCGCGCTCGCCTGGCCGGTGCGCGGCATCCATGTCGAGATCAATCCGGAGCTGTTCCTGCTGGTGTTCATTCCGCCGCTGCTGTTCGGCGATGCCTATGGCGCACCGAAGCGTGAACTGATGGCGCTGCGCGGACCGATCCTGGATCTGGCCATAGGGCTGGTCTTCTTCACCATCGTCGGCTTCGGCTACGCCTTGCATTGGCTAGTGCCGAGCATCCCTCTGGTGGTCGCTTTTGCGCTTGCCGCGGTGCTGTCGCCGACCGACGCGGTGGCCGTGTCCTCGATCGTCGACAGGAATGTCGTCCCGGCGCGGCTGATGCACATTCTCGAAGGCGAGTCGCTGCTCAACGACGCTTCAGGCCTCGTCATGTTCCGCTTCGCCGTCGCAGCAGTGCTGACCGGCAGCTTTTCCCTTGCCGCGGCTTCGTTCAGTTTTCTCTATGC
>NZ_RZRR01000991.1:0-1913 GCF_003998555.1 Mesorhizobium sp. M7A.F.Ca.CA.002.09.1.1
TCTTGAAGTAGAGCCAATCCTTGCAATGCAGTGCGGTGGCCGCCCGCTCCAGCATGTCGGGATGGTTCTTTTTCATGAAGGCAAGCTGGGCGCCTTGCTGGCAGGAATTCAGCCCCGTGCCGGTCAGTTCGAACCGCCTGCGATCCCGGGGATCGGCGCGCATCTCGTCCACCAAACGTCCGGCGCGGGCATCGAGCCACAGCCAGGCGCGCGAGACAGGCATGCCGTCGCTATCGATCAGCCAGGTTCCGTCGCCTTGCCCGGTGATGGCCACCGCCGCGATTCGTTGCGCGAGGTCGGGAATCTTGGCCGCGAGATCGCGAACGGTCCGCGCCATGTCGCGCCAGGTCTGGTCGAGGTCCTGCTCGGCGCCGCCGCCTTCCAGCGTGACGAAGCTATTGGGCACCGACGTCATGGCGAGCTGCCGCCCGGACAGATCGAAAGCGATCGATTTGATCACCGACGTTCCCGCGTCGATGCCGATCAGCAGGTCTTTCATGCCGCAAATTCCGATTGGTTGCGAAGGCAGTTCACGAGGGCAGTCATTTCGTAGAAGAGACAGGGGGTGTCCGCAAGGACACCCCCTGTGCAGGTATTACTCAGACAGCACGAAGGGTGCGGTGTACTTGTCGACATTGTCCTTGGTGATGAGAAGGCAATCGAACAGCTGCTTCTCGGTCGCCGCACCGGTGGCACCCGTCTTGATAAACGAGTCCGCCTGCTGCACGGCCTTGGCCGAGAAGATGGCGACCGGCTGCAGCACGGTGTACTGCAGTTCACCGGACTTGATCGCCGCAACCGCGTCCGGGGAGCCGTCGAAGCCACCGACCTTGATGCCGGCGAGCTTGCCAGCTTCCTTCAGCGCCGCAACCGCGCCGAGAGCCATTTCGTCATTGCCGCTGATCACGGCGATGATGTCGGGATTGGCTTGCAGCATGCTCTGCATCTTGTCGTGGCCCTGGGTACGATCCCAGTTGGCGACCTGCGAAGCAGCCTTTTCGAGATCCGGGTACTGGCTCAGCACAGTCGCGTAACCGTTCGAGCGCGTGGCGGCATTGTTGTCCGACGGGGCGCCGAGCAGTTCGACATATTTGCCCTTTTCACCGACGGCCTGCACCCACTGCTGGGCACCGAGAGCAGCGCCCTGCGCGTTGTTGGAAACGAGCTGCCCCTTGGCGAGGCCTTCCTGGTTGATCTCGGCATTGACAAGGAACACCGGGATGTTGGCTGCAATCGCCTTCTTCACCGCACCGACAGAGCCGTCGGCGTTGGCCGGATCGAGAATGATCGCCACCGACTTGTTGGTGATGGCGGTGTCGATCAAATTGCTTTCGGTATTGGTATCGCCCTTGTGGGCGCCGACATTGGCCGTATAGCCAAGCTTCTCGGCCTCGGCCTTGGCGACGTTGCCCTCGGTCAGCCAGTAGGGATTGGCCGGATCGTTGACGATGATCGAGATCAGGCCCGCGGCTGACGCGGCGGCCGTGAACCCAACGACCATCGCGGCCGCGAGCAGACTTTTCAGCATGGTTTTCATGTACATTCCTCCAATGATTACGCGGTGTTGCTGCCAGTTCACCTGGCAGTCTTCCCTTGGGCAGGATTGGCCGGTTCGGCCTTCCCCCGTTTCTGAGAAGTCGGTTGGCCACCTGTCGCGCTTGGGAGCTTGCTGCGGCGGCGATACTGAACGGCATTGAGGAGCACGGCGAGCACGATGACCGCGCCGGTGAACACTGTCTGCCAGTAGGATGAGATGCCGATGATCACCAGACCGTCGGACAGGAAGCCGATGACGAAGGCCCCGAGCAGGGTTCCGCGGATGTTGCCGCGGCCGCCGGTCAGTGCCGCGCCGCCATTGCCGGCCTGATCCTGTCCTCGCAGCTTACATCGGCGGGACCGACCGCCGGCCCCAC
>NZ_RZRR01000992.1:0-1906 GCF_003998555.1 Mesorhizobium sp. M7A.F.Ca.CA.002.09.1.1
CAGAAGAAGGCGACGGCGACTGGGCCGAACTCGCCTGTTCAGGCTATCGCGGCTATCCCGTACTGATCGCCTATGACGACGCCCGTGAATCGCTGTTCTACGGTTTTCCGCCCGGCGGCGACATGACGACGGTCTGGGAAAGCTTTTCCGGCCTCAATTCGTCCGGAGCCAAAGTCGAATGGCGCATCGAAACCAAGGGCGACACGGCAGTGCCCTATGCCGTCATCCATCGCCGCTCGATCAGCAATCCCGAGGACGAGAAAAAGCCGACCGAGGTGCTGCTCGTCGCCAAGGTCGGCCAGATGGACGCCCGCGACGGCTGCACCGTCGGCCTGGTGCTGGCCACCGGCAATCCCGTCGCCAACGACCAGGCGCGCAAGCTTGCCGACGACAAGGCACGCACCTTCGCCTGCGGCAAGGACAGACACACCGTCATCGGCAAAGTGCCGGCCTTCGGCCGGGTCGACAACTGACCGGTCGGGCTACTTGCTCGCCTTGGCCCGCTCGATCGCGTCGACGATCATCTTCTTGGCGTATTTGGAATCGTGCCAGCCTTCGATCTTGACCCATTTGCCGGGCTCGAGATCCTTGTAGTGCTCGAAGAAGTGCTGCACCTGCTGGCGCGTAATGTCGGGCAGCTGAGTGTATTCGGTGACGTTCTCGTAACGCAGCGTCAGTTTTGGCGACGGCACGGCGATGATCTTCTCATCCTGGCCGGCATTGTCTTCCATGATCAGCACGCCGATCGGCCGCACGTTGATGACGCAGCCCGGCACCAGCGCGCGCGTGTTGCAGACCAGCACGTCGATCGGATCGCCGTCGCCCGACAGCGTGTGCGGCACGAAGCCGTAATTGCCGGGGTAGCGCATCGAGGTGTGCAGGAAGCGGTCGACGAACAGCGTGCCGGCCTCCTTGTCCATCTCGTACTTGATCGGCTCGCCGCCGATCGGCACCTCGATGATGACGTTGACGTCCTCAGGCGGATTCTTTCCGCTGGCTATGGCTTCAATGCGCATGGCTTAAATCCCTCTCTCGATGGACGATCGATAGCGGGCGGCGCGTCATGGTGCAATGCGGCGAATGGTGCTGGGTGCGAATGGAACGCCCAATTGCCGAAAGGCCGGGTTGTCATTCCCAGACGAAAGCGACCTTCTTCAGCGCCTTTTGCTCGAAGATCTCGACGCCCTCGGCGACATCGCGGCCACCGGCGCCGGCATAGAAGGCAAGCGCGTTCTGGTTGTCCTCCAGCGCCCACACGACCATGCCTTTCAGCCCGTGATCGGCCAGCCGCGCCTTGGCCGCCGAAAACAGGCGGCTGCCGAGCCCGATGCCCTGATATTCCGGGCGCAGGTACAATTCGTAGATTTCGCCCTGCTGGCGCAGTTCACGGGCGCGGTTCTTGCCGATCGTCGCATAGCCGGCGATCTTGCCGCCGATTTCGACGACCAGAACGGTGGCGGCGCGGCGAATCGCATTCGCCCACCAGTCGGCGCCACGGCGGTTGATCATCGATGTCAGGGTCCGGTGCGGAATGATGCCGGAATAGGCGCCGCGCCAGGCCTCCAGATGCACCTCGGCGATGGCACTGGCATCGCGCGGGTCGGCTTTCCGGATGTCGATCGTCAGCGTATTCATGATTTGTTAACCATAAACCCGCATCGCCCGATTGCAAGGGTCCGGGCCGCCAGCCGGCTGCTTTCTCACAGGCGATCACCGCCCTGGTGAGGGGCCTTCAAGACTTCTGTGGAAAGGCTCAAATCTCGACGAGATGGTCGTCGAGCTCGTTGCTGTCGCCCGCAGTGACCGGGAAATGCTCGGCCAGCACCGCACCCACCAACTCGATCGCCTTGACGAAGCCGTCGGCAAGCCGGTCGTCGCCGGCATGCGCGGTAAGGTCGCGCACGAC
>NZ_RZRR01000993.1:0-1903 GCF_003998555.1 Mesorhizobium sp. M7A.F.Ca.CA.002.09.1.1
GTCCGATATAGCGCAGGCCACCGCCGATGGTCAGGTCGCCACGCGGTCCTTCCTCGGGAAGCGTGTAGTCGACCCAGGCTGACGCCAGGTGGCGAGGAACGCGCTGCGGCCGATTGCCGGCATTCCCGCCAATGCCGTCTTCCAGGATCTCGGCATCCCAGTAGGAATAGGCAAGCGTCAGGTTCAAGTTTTCCGCGATGGCGGCCTTGCCCTCGAGTTCGATGCCGCGGACGCCAACCTTGCCGATCTGCTGCTGGACAACAGGCGTGACATAGGTCGGAACATTGGTTTGGGTAAGGTCGAAGACCGCGGCTGTGAACAGGCCGTCGAAGCCGTCGGGCTTGTACTTGATGCCTGCCTCATACTGTTTGCCCTCCTGAGGCTTCAACGAGCCCGAGACCGCATACCCGTTGGCGCTTGGCGACACGAGCGGCTGGAAGCTTTCCGAATAGTTGGCGTAGACCGCGAGGTTCGGCGTGAATTTGTAGGTCAGGCCGGCGCGCTTGGTGAAGGCCGATGCGGTGTCGTCGTCCTGCGTTCCCAGGTCGAGATAATCAGCTGTCGTCTGCACGCGGTCCCAGCGCCCGCCCAGGGTGACGATCCAGCGGTCGTCAAACGTCAATTGCTCCTGGGCATAGACACCGACCGCCTGCTGCTTGACCCGCCAGTTCACATAGGGGCCGAGGTTGATGCAGGACAGACCGCAATAGGTCGGGTTGTCGATGTCGATGGGGCCGGCAGTGCCGAAGAGGATGTTTTCGCGGGTGTTGTCGTTGGCGTAGTCGACGCCGACAAGCGTCTTGCTGGCGACCCGGTCCCAGCCCGTATCGTATTGCAACTGATTGTCGAAGGCATAGCGGTTGGACAGGCCGCCGACGGAAAATGCCGTGCGGTCCGCCGTGGGGTCAAGCGACGCGCCGTAGACCTCGGCGTAGTCGAGGCTCAAATGCGTGTAGCGGGCATTGGAGCGGAAGGTGAGATTCTCGTTGAATTCATGTTCGAACTGGTAGCCGATATCGACCTGCTCGGTGTTGAAGCGGTTGAAATCCGGCTCGCCCAGGAAGGTGCCGATGTCGATATTGGCGCCGGCGGGGGTGCCGCGTGCGCCTGTGCCATCTCGCTTGTAATAGTCAGTCAGGATGGTGAGCGAGGTTCCTTCCTCGGGCTTGATGGTCAACGCGGGTGCGATGTAAAGCCGGTCGTCGTTGGAATAATCCCATCCTTGATCGCCATCCTTGGCCAGCCCGGTAAGCCGATAGGTCCACACGCCATCGGGGTCGATCGGCCCGCCAAAATCAACGCCAATCTCCTTGGTGCCGTCGCCATAGGACGTGTAAATCTCCCCCTGCTTCTGGTCCAGCGGCCGCTTGGTAATGGCGTTCACCAATCCGCCAGGGCCGTTGAGACCAAAAAGCGTCGATGTCGATCCCTTTAGGACCTCCACGCGCTGAAGTCCGTAAGGTTCGAGACGGCTGGCCGTGAACCAGGCTGGGATGCGCGCCGTCAAGCCGTCGCGATAGGTACCGAGCGATGTCTGGTCGAAACCGCGGATGCGAATATAGTCGTATCGGTCATCGTTGCCGAACTCGTCGGTGAGGACGCTGGATGTGTAGGCCACGGCCTGCTGGAGGCTTTCGACATGGCGCGCCTCCAGTTCCTTTTGGGTTACAACTGAAACCGAGGCGGGAACGTCGACGATCGGCGTATCGGTCTTGGTGGCGGTCGCCGTATCCTTGGCGACGATCGTTTGATCGGGCCCGCCAACGCGGTCCGACTTGCCGGTGACGACGATCGTTTCCAGTTGAGTTGCATCGTCCGGCGAAACGTCCTGGGCCCGGCCGGTCCCCACCATTCCAAAAGATGCCGCTATCAAGGCACTGCTCGCAATCAATCGCCTTGCCTG
>NZ_RZRR01000994.1:0-1899 GCF_003998555.1 Mesorhizobium sp. M7A.F.Ca.CA.002.09.1.1
AGACGATGCGGGCCGGATCGAACTTCTGCTCGAACAGCATCGAGGCGCCGGCCATCAGGACGACGTTGGTGGCGACGAACAGGCCGTGCGTGTGGAAGATCGGCAATGCGTGGATCAGCACGTCGTCTCCGGTGAAACGCCAGTGCTCGACCAGCACGCGCGCGTTCGAAGCAAGGTTCTCGTGGCTGAGCATGGCGCCTTTCGAACGACCGGTGGTTCCCGACGTGTAGAGGATTGCCGCGAGGTCATCCGGCCCGCGCGCCACGTCATGAAAATCCGTCGGCAGCCGCGAGGCCTGCTCGGTCAGCGATCCCCGGCCATCGCGGCCGAGCGTGACGGTGACGGCGCCCGTCTTTTCCGCCAGCGCGCCGATGTCGGCCGCTCTTGCCGGATCGCAGACGACCAGGCGTGGTTCCGCGTCGCCGAAGAAATACTCCAGCTCAGCCAGCGTGTAGGCGGTGTTGAGCGGCAGGAAGACGGCGCCGGCGCGCAGGCAGGCGAGATAGAGCATGACCGCTTCCGGGCTCTTCTCGACCTGCACGGCAACGCGGTCACCGGGCTCGACATCCAGTTGCAGGAGCGCATGCGCAAGCTGCGCCGAGCGGGCCAGCATATCGCCATAGGTGATCGAGCGGCCATCATCGGTTTCCATCAGCAAGCGCGCTGGCGCCGGCATCCGGGACCGGAACGCATCGAACAGATGATTGCTCATGAAGACTTCCCTGGGGTGCTGCGGCGCTGAGCATGCGCCTGTCGCGGCATGCCTCGGCGGCGAGAGTTCGCGGTTCTTGGCCGCGCCGTCAAGCCCGCCGACAGCGGTTCACGCCGGCCGCGCCGACGCAGGTTGCGTGCAAGAAACGAGCACAAGAGACCCGCCAGGAAACGACTGCTATCGCCGAGCGCGTTTGCCGGCGATTTCTTTCGTTTCCTCGTCCTGCTCGAAGCGCTTCATGCACATGGCCGCAGTCAACCGGTAGTGGTTGAGCAGGGCCTCGACGGCACCGTCGGCATTGCCGTCGAGGGCACATTCGGCGATCAGACGATGCTCGCCGAAATCGTCGCGCTGGACGCCTTCGCCATCATTGGCCATTTGCCGGTAGCGATAGGCGTGATCGGAGAGCTGGTCGCAAAAGCCCACCAGCCATTGCGACCGGCAGGCCGAAATCAGCACCCTGTGGAAGATGCGATGCAGCCTCTCCCAATCGGGATTGAGCGAGAAGAGATTCTGCGGTGCCAGACGTGACGCGCGTCCCAGGCGATGCAGCGCCAGCACGAGCTGTTCTTCCCATTCGGCGGTGCGGTGGGTGATGGATTCGCGAAGCGCTCGCTCCTCGAGCCAGCAGCGGGTGCGCGTCAGCTCCTCGAGTTCCGAGGCGCTGACCGGCATGATGAAGAAGCCGCGCTGGTCGTGCCGGCCGAGAAGCCCTTCCGAGGCGAGGCGATTGAGGGCTTCGCGGACAGGCGAGGCGCCGGCTCCATATTTGGAGACCACCCACTCGACCCGCAGCTTGCTCTCGGCTTCAAGGACACCGCCGAGAAGATCGTCCCGCAATTGCTGATAGACCGTAGTGGCAAGCGTGCTCTTCGGTCCGGCAGCGTCGTCGTTCAGATTGGCAGCTCCGTATGTCAAAGCGACTCCTTGTCCCCAGGACTTGTCCCGGGCGATCCGAAAGCATTCGCCTTCTCGTACTTGTACCATACAGGGCGAAGATTCGCCTGCTCAAGCAGAAGATCACGTTATTGTACTTTAGCACAAAGGAATATGCGGCATTTCGGAGTTCAATGCTGTAATTCCGCGCTTTTTCACAACCTGCGGGCACTTAACATGTTTTGTATGCACGCAGGAGAACCTGTTCTTTTTGTTCTTTTGTATTCGTGCGAGATCAACTGTCTGCTTTG
>NZ_RZRR01000995.1:0-1897 GCF_003998555.1 Mesorhizobium sp. M7A.F.Ca.CA.002.09.1.1
TTCTACTTCTATATCGTGCTGCGCTCGTTCATCTCGGCGCTGGAGCGGCCGGGCTGGGCGCTGGTCATCGTCTTTGTTGCCGTCGCCTGCAATGCCTTCTTCAACTGGGTGTTCATGTTCGGCAATCTCGGCGTGCCGTCGATGGGCATTGCCGGGTCGGGCCTTGCCACCTCGCTGTCCTCAACGCTGATGTTCATCGGCCTGGCTGCCGTGGTGATGCTGGAGAAGAAGTTCCGCCGTTATCGTCTGTTCGGACGGTTCTGGCGATCGGACTGGCCACGCTTCAAGGGCCTGTTGCGGCTCGGCCTGCCGATTGCCGGCATTCTCGCCTTCGAGGTGACTATCTTCAATGCGGCCGCCCTGCTGATGGGCCTGATCGACGCGGATTCGCTGGCCGCGCACGCGATCGCCATCCAGATCGCCTCGATCTCCTTCATGGTGCCGCTTGGCCTCAACCAGGCGGTGACGGTGCGCGTCGGCCTTGCGCATGGCGCCGGCAATCCGCAAGGCGTGTCGCGCGCCGGCTGGACCGCCTTCGTCATCGGCGTCTCGTTCATGGCGCTGATGGGGCTGGTGATGATCCTGTGGCCGCATCCGCTGATCAGCGCCTTCATCGATCTGAGCAATCCGGCCAATGCCAGGGTGATCGAACTTGCCGTGTCGTTCCTGGTCTTCGCGGCGCTATTCCAGGTCTTCGACGGCGCCCAGGCGGTGGCCGCCGGCATGCTGCGCGGCCTGCACGACACCAAGGTGCCGATGATCTATGCCGCGATCGGCTATTGGGGCGTCGGCCTGCCGCTCGGCGTGCTGCTCGCCTTCCATTTCGGCCTGCATGGCGTCGGCATCTGGATCGGCCTGTCGACGGGGCTGGCCGTGGTGGCCGCGCTGCTGCTGGCGCGCTGGCTGCGGCGCGACCGACTGGCCCCGCCGCTCGCGTTCGGGCATTGAAACAGGACGGTTGGGCTCGGCGGCTGTTGTCCTGTGGACGTTGGCTCATTGAACGACGTCTGCAGAACTCCCTCGAAATCCGGCGCCGCGCTGGAGGCGGTCAGAATGTCGGCGGCGTGTTGACCCAGAGGATGCGGACCGTGGTCGAACCGATATTGCGGTAGCCGTGGCCGAGTTCGGAGTTGAAATAGAACGCGTCGCCTGCCTCGAGTGCCACCACGTTCGCCTCGACCAGCAATTCGACGGAACCTTCGAGCACGTAGCCGAACTCTTGTCCCTTGTGGCTGATCAACTCGGGGCTGCCGCCGCCGGCCTCGATCACGTGGACGTTGATCTGCAGCAGATATTCCGGACCGGACGGCACCAATTGCTCGAGCACGACATGGTTGCCCGAACGCCGATGTCCCGTCTCCATGTGCGGACGCTCGTTTTGCCGCAAAACGAACACTTCCGAGGCATTGTGCTGCAGCGTGCCGAACATCGCGTTCATGTTGATGCCCAGTGCCTGCACCAGCCGGTGCAGAGCCGCCATGGACGGCGTAGCGCGGTCGTTTTCGATCTTCGAGAGATAACCCTCTGTCAGCCCGATGCGGGCGCCGAGCTCTTCCAGGCTGAGGCCAAGCACCTGTCTGGCATGGCGCAGCTTGACGCCGATCCTCGGGGTTCCGTTTCTGTCGCGCATGTCAGGTCCGCGTCTTCATCCAGTCCGCCAGCTTCGCCAGCAGGAAATCGACTTCCGCCTCGGTGTTGTAATGAGCCAGCCCGATGCGGACGACACCGTTGCGGTCCGCAAGCCCCAGCCGCTTGATTGGCTCCAAACCGTAATTGTGACCGTGCCAGAGATAGATGCCTTCCTCTGCCATCGCCCTGGCGATGTCCGCGGGATCGGTTCCGTCAACGGTGATCGACACGGTAGGCACACGGCGCGCCAGCGCCGCCACATCGGATA
>NZ_RZRR01000996.1:0-1885 GCF_003998555.1 Mesorhizobium sp. M7A.F.Ca.CA.002.09.1.1
GATCCAATCAGTGAGCGCATCGCGACTCTTAGGGTAGCTCAGCGTGTAGCCGGAGGTGAACACCCAGTCTCCCGGCGCCACCGCGACCGGCGCCATCATGTCGAGGCTGAGAACGCTCTCCGCACCAGGCCACGACACGAAGGTGCGTTCGGCGTCGCTCGAGATCATGGCGACGCAGTTGCCGCTGTCCATCACGGGCGATGGCGGCGTCAGTGTCTCGATACCCTCGGCTATGAAAGCAGCGCGCAGGAAATCGCCATTGGGCCCGCTGCCGAGTTGGCCGCCGAACACCACCTGCCTGCCGGTGCGGCTGGCCGCCACCATCATGTTGAAGCCACCGCCGGCGACCTGGGCAAAGCTCGATGCCGTCTTTTCCATGCCGGGCGCCGGCAGGGCGTCGATGCGGTAGACATAGTCGACCACGGCACTGCCGACATGGACGAGACGGCCGCTCATTCCGCCGCGTCCTTGCCGGAACCGATTTTCGCCATCCTTGCTGCCACGAGATCGGCGGCGAGCGCGCGAACCTCCGACATGTCGAGGCCGACAAGCCGGGCGATATGCTGTTGCGGCAATCGGGAAAAACCGCTGCAGGCGCCGGCCATGCCGGCAGCGATGGCGCCGATCGTATCGGTGTCGCCGCCGAGATTGGCGCTGATGACGGCTGCTTGCCATGGGTCGCCACGCGCGACTTCCAGCACGGCGAAGGCCGCCGGAACGGATTCCTGGCTGGCGACGCCGGTGCCAACCAGATCGGTGATCAGCCGGATCGCATCCCTGATCGCCTTGCCGTGTACGATGTCTTGCGCCCAGACGATGCGCGCGGCGATGTCGCCGCCGGTCACCCAATGTCCGAGTGTCGCCCCTCGCCTCGCCGCCGCGACCGCGCTGGCGGAAGCGTCGCGCCAGCCACCGCCGGCGACGCCGCGGCTGACGGCTGCCGCAACGGCAGCGGCGGAGGCGATGGCAATCGAGGTGTTGTGCGTGGCCCGGCAGGTCTCAGCCACCTTGCCGACGAATCCTTCCAACGGTTCGAGCGGCATCATGATGCCGACCGGCGCGATACGCATCGCCGCACCATTGGTGTCGCCGCTGCGCCCCGCTTCCTCAGCCGGCATACCATTGTTGATGGCGTCGATGGCGCGTTTGGTCGATGGCCCCAAAAGGTCATAGCTGCCACGCGCCTTAACCTCGCGTTCCCAGTCGAGCAGCGCATTGACCCAGCGCGCGTGGTCGAAACGGTCGCCGGATTCGACCAGGATGCGGCCGAGCAGCAACGCCTGCTCGGTATCGTCGGTGATGGTGCCGGCGGCCAATCCCTTCGACACCGGATGATCCGGGAAAGGCTCGATGAAATCCTCAACATGGCCGTAGAGTTCGGCAATGCGAACCGGCGACAAAAGCTGCGTCGGCATGCCGAGCGCATCGCCCAGCGCTCCGCCGACAAGCGCCCCCATGGCGCGGTCAATAGCCTTGCTGGTCGCATCCGACATCGCTCAGAACCTCATATGCAGCGCAAAATGCGCCGGATTGAGCAGGCTGGTGACGTACTCGATCGGCCGGTCGTCGGCGGCGCGCGTCAGCCGGCGGCCACGCAGGAAAGGCGTGCCTTGCGGGCAGCCGAGGATGGCCGCATCCTCGGCATTGAGCATCTCGATCTCGACCCATTCCTCGCCATGGTCGGGAATGAGGCCGGCGACGCGCAGCGTCTGGTGCAGCGAGCCCTCGCGCAATCCGCGCAACGGTACGTCCTCGAGCTCGGAGGACAATGGCAACCGGCTGCGCTCGATGGAGATCGCATGGCCGTCGCTGGCGTTGGTGCGCACCCGGTCGACGGCGATGAAGAACGGGCTTTCGATGCCAAGCAGCGCAGCCAGATCGGGGT
>NZ_RZRR01000997.1:0-1874 GCF_003998555.1 Mesorhizobium sp. M7A.F.Ca.CA.002.09.1.1
CGCCTATCTCGACGAGCAGACCAAAAGGATGATCCGCCGGGCGATCCTCAAGGGCATCGCCATTCCCGGCTACCAGGTGCCGTTCGCTTCGCGCGAAATGCCGATGCCCTACGGCTGGGGCACCGGCGGCGTCCAGGTCACCGCTTCGATCATCGGCCCGGACGATGTGCTGAAGGTCATCGACCAGGGCGCCGACGACACCACCAATGCGGTGTCGATCCGCGCCTTCTTCAAGAAGGTCGCCAATGTCGCGGTGACGACCGACACTGCCAGCGCCACAATCATCCAGACCCGCCACCGCATTCCCGAGCATCCGCTGACGGCGGCCCAGGTGCTGGTCTACCAGGTGCCGATCCCCGAACCCCTGCGCTTCCTCGAACCGCGCGAGACCGAAACGCGCAAAATGCACGCGCTGGAGGAATATGGCCTCATGCACGTCAAGCTCTACGAGGACATCGCCAAGCACGGCCGCATCGCCACCACCTATGCCTATCCGGTCAAGGTCGAGGGCCGCTATGTGATGGACCCCTCGCCGACGCCGAAATTCGACAATCCCAAGATGCACCGCTCGCCGGCCCTGCAGCTGTTTGGCGCCGGCCGCGAAAAGCGCATCTACGCGGTGCCGCCTTTCACCGAAGTGGTCAGCCTCGACTTCGAGGATCATCCGTTCGAGGTCCAGACCTTCGACCAGCCCTGCGCGCTGTGCGCGGCCGAGAACGTCTATCTCGACGAAGTCATCCTCGACGACCATGGCGGCCACATGTTCGTCTGCTCCGACACGGACCATTGCGAGAAGCGGCGAGCGGACGGCTATCGCGGCCATCTTGCCCCGGAAAACCATCTTGCCTCGGGAACAAGGGAGCCGGCGCAATGACCGACGAACCGCTGCTGCGTGTCGCAGCACTTTCTAAATTCTACGGTTCGCGCGTCGGCTGCGACAACGTCTCCTTCGACCTGTGGCCGGGCGAAGTCCTGGCTGTCGTCGGCGAATCCGGCTCCGGCAAGACGACGCTGCTCAACTGCCTGTCGACCCGGCTGCTGCCGAGCTCCGGCACCGCCAGCTACCGCATGCGCGACGGCCAGTTCCGCGAGCTCTACCGCATGAGCGAGGCCGAGCGCCGCTTCCTGATGCGCACCGACTGGGGTTTTGTCCATCAGAACCCCGCCGACGGCCTGCGCATGACGGTGTCGGCGGGCGCCAATGTCGGCGAGCGGCTGATGGCGGTCGGCGACCGTCACTACGGCAGGATCCGCGCCGCCGCCGTCGACTGGCTGTCGCGCGTCGAGATCGACGAGGACCGCATCGACGACGAGCCCCGCGCCTTTTCCGGCGGCATGCGCCAGCGCCTGCAGATTGCCCGCAACCTCGTCACCGGGCCGCGCCTGGTGTTCATGGATGAGCCAACAGGCGGCCTCGATGTCTCGGTGCAAGCCCGCCTGCTCGACCTGCTGCGTGGTCTGGTCACCGATCTCGGTCTGGCGGCCATCGTCGTCACCCACGACCTTGCCGTGGCGCGGCTCTTGTCGCAGCGCATGATGGTGATGAAGGACGGCCGCGTCGTCGAAAGCGGCCTCACCGACCGCGTGCTCGACGACCCGCGCGCGCCTTACACGCAATTGCTTGTTTCCTCGATTTTGCAGGTTTGACGATGGCGCCAAGGCACCCCCCTCTGGCCTGCCGGCCATCTCCCCCTCAAGGGGGGAGATTGGCTATCGTCCTCGGTTTCGCCACTCTCCAACGTTGCAGAACAAGCGCAACGAGAAAGCTGCCGATCTCCCCCCTTGAGGGGGAGATGGCCGGCAGGCCAGAGGGGGGTGCCTTGGCGCCATCGTCAAACCTGCAAAATCGAGGAAACAAGCAATTGCGTGTAAGG
>NZ_RZRR01000998.1:0-1871 GCF_003998555.1 Mesorhizobium sp. M7A.F.Ca.CA.002.09.1.1
CTGCCAGAGTACGCGCCGGAAAACGGCGACATGCGTTACGGCGTCGAAAAAGACGGCGATCTGCCGGACGAGGACGACGATAACGCGTACCAGGACAGCGACGACGCCCTCCCCGATGATGAGGAAGAAGCCGCAATCACGCACGATCAGACCCGAGAGGGCGGATTCGACGAGACGTGAGCTATTCGTCGCCCGAGACATGACTGCCTGTTGTTGAACTTGCCAAAGCCACATTTTCCATGCCCGGTTCGCGGGCGATTTTGCTTGGCCAGCTAAGTTTTCCGCCCAGGCAATATATCAGGTTTACCTAAAGTAACGGAACATCCAAGGGACATTATCGGAACTGAACAAGGCCCCTTGGACCTTTGCGCTCGGCAGATAAGACCTTGGTCCTACAGGAAAAAGCAAAAGCCCAAAGTGACCGATTGAGTCTTCCAACGAGGGAACATCGGGCCTCGCTTGTCGTTTGTCGCAGAACTCGGCACCGCCGGGTGTCTGGAGAACGCCGCGATGGCCCACCGATCCACCATCATCAAGACAGGCTATGGCCCAGGAACGGCGATTGCCGTGCTCATGGTTGGATTGACGGCGGTGGGCATCGTGTTCCTCATTCTCGGCAGTTCGCTTTACTTCAGCGAGCAGCCTACGGATCAACGTGTCTTGTCTTCGCCGCCGGCTCGATCGATACACACGGCCCGATAACCGAGCGGCAAACTGAACGAGCAACTGCTGGACGATAGCGACGAGCAGGCCGGCGTATGGTGAAGATAGAGGGTTCGCCAGGCGCCGAAGCGGCTTGCGAACCCTCTCAGCGCAGGAAGGGACGTTGCTGCGCCGATCGACGACATGTCAGCCAAGGACTATTCCCATCACCAGAAAGGTAACGGCTGTCGCGAAAATCGGTGCGAGCAACCAGCGCGCTTGGCCAACACTTTTGTCCATCTGTTTCTCCGAATTCCGGGAGACAAACAGCCGTGAACAGAGAGCCGTTCCCGTCGGTAAGACCAATGCGCTCTCGGGCCAGACTTAAGTCGCAGACAGCATCCGACCGAAGCCCAATCTGAGGAACATTTTCAGTTGGCTCAAGTTCAGTTGCCGTCAGCGTTGGACGATCTTGTCATGCTGACTCGCAAGGAGAAACAGTATGAAAATGCACCTAACGGGCGCCGCAGCGGCGCTGTTGCTGTTGGCCGGAGTGGGCGCCGTTGCCGCTCAGGACGTTGTCATCCAGCCTGAACAGGACACGGTCATCCGCGAGTATGTGAAGAAGCAGCCCCTCGCTTCGGTCAAGATTCCCGGCGTGGAACTGAATGTTGGTAGCGCGTTGCCGGATACGGTCGAGCTTCATGAGATCCCCGACGTCAAATACCGCTACGTAGTGGTCGACAACCGCACCGTCCTGGTGGATCCGGGCACCCGCAAGATCGTCAAGGTCTACGACTGAACTTGGAATTGTCCCAAACCCGCCGCCAGCCATGGCGGCGGGTTGCCCATGTCAGTTTCCAATCAGGACGAGTGAAGATGATAAGCAAAGCTGTGACATCCCCTGCTTTGGGCGTTCGCCTGGCCGATCTCCAGGCCCGGATGCGCGATGCGCGGGTGACGGATGCCGAAATGAAAACCTTTCAAAAGGTCGCGGCCATCATGGAAGATCGTCACGGCCGGATCGATGGCGACGACCTGATTGCGGTGTCGTTCCTCGCCGATCCGGTGCAGCACCGGCAAACGCCTTGAACGACATTTCCAATAACCAGCAGGCTTTTTGACTCCCGGACCGGGAAAGCGCGCCGAAAGTCTCAGCCGAATCCGCCCTTTTGCTCCGGCCTATTCCGCTTTCGCGGAAGTTTCGAGCGGCACGCAATGTGCAATGT
>NZ_RZRR01000999.1:0-1871 GCF_003998555.1 Mesorhizobium sp. M7A.F.Ca.CA.002.09.1.1
ATCAGAGATCGCGCCGCTGCTGATCGTCATCCGGCTGGAGGAATATAATTACCCGGCGGCAACCGCGATTGCGGCGATCATGCTCGCCCTGTCATTCATCATGCTTTTGGTCGTCAATCTCGCACAGTCGTGGAGCCGCAAGCGCTATGGCTGATCCGGAGATCAAATCTTACGAACCGCACCATGAAAGCCAGTCGGCGGCGGTCACGGAAAGCCGCCCGGCGCGTCTGGCCCTGATGGCCGTCGCCTTTGCCTTCCTCGGCATTTTCCTGCTCTTGCCGCTGATCATCGTCTTCAACGAAGCCTTCGCCAAGGGCATCGGTGCCTACACCGAAGCGCTCGGCAATCCCGACACACGCTCGGCGATCCGGCTGACGCTGCTGGTCGCCGCGATCTCGGTACCGCTCAACATTGTGTTCGGCATCTCCGCCGCCTGGGCGATCGCCAAGTTCGAGTTCAAGGGCAAGGCCTTCCTGACCACGCTGATCGACCTTCCCTTCTCGGTCTCCCCGGTCATATCGGGCCTCGTCTATGTGCTTCTATTCGGCGCCCAGGGGCTGCTCGGCACCTGGCTGAAAGCGCACGGCATCGTCATCCTGTTTGCCGTGCCGGGCATCGTGCTGGCCACAATCTTCGTCACCTTCCCCTTCGTCGCCCGCGAGTTGATCCCGCTGATGCAGGAGCAAGGCAATGGCGACGAGGAGGCAGCGCTTTCGCTTGGCGCCAATGGTTGGCAGACCTTCTGGTACGTGACCTTGCCCAACGTCAAATGGGGGCTGCTCTACGGCGTGCTCCTGTGCAATGCGCGCGCCATGGGCGAGTTCGGCGCAGTCTCGGTGGTGTCGGGCCATATACGCGGCCTGACCAACACCATGCCGCTGCATGTCGAAATCCTCTATAACGAGTACAACGCCGTCGGCGCCTTCGCCGTCGCTTCATTGCTTGCGGGCCTGGCGCTCGTCACGCTGGTCTTGAAAACACTTCTCGAGATGCGCTACGGCGCCGAGATCGCCGCGACGCGCGGACACTGACAGAGGGATTTGCATGGAAGTTCGCGTTGCCAACGTGCGCAAGGAGTTTGACCGGTTTCCGGCCCTCCACGACGTGTCGCTCGATATCAAGTCGGGCGAACTGATCGCGTTGCTGGGGCCGTCCGGCTCCGGCAAGACGACGCTGCTCAGGCTGATCGCCGGACTGGAGCGGCCGACGCGCGGAAACATCTTCTTCGGCGACGAGGACGCCTCGCACAAGTCGATCCAGGATCGCAATGTCGGCTTTGTCTTCCAGCACTATGCGCTGTTCCGGCACATGACGGTGGCCGACAATATCGGCTTCGGCCTGAAGGTCCGGCACGGGCCGTCGCGCCCGCCGGCGCAGGAGATCCGCCGCCGCGCCTCCGAGCTTCTAGACCTTGTCCAGCTGTCGGGGCTGGAAAAGCGCTATCCGGCGCAGCTTTCCGGCGGCCAGCGGCAGCGCGTGGCGCTGGCGCGCGCCATGGCCATCGAACCCAAGGTGCTGCTGCTCGACGAACCGTTCGGCGCGCTTGACGCGCAGGTGCGCCGGGAATTGCGCCGCTGGCTGCGCGAAATCCATGACGCCACCGGCCACACCACCGTCTTCGTCACCCACGACCAGGAAGAGGCGCTGGAGCTTGCCGACCGCGTCGTGGTGATGAGCCAGGGTCGCATCGAGCAGGTCGGCACCGCCGACGACATCTACGACACGCCGAACTCGCCCTTCGTCTACGGCTTCATCGGTGAATCGAGCTCGCTTCCCGTCAAAGTCGAGAATGGCGAGATCTGGCTCGCCGACCGTCCGATCGGGCTTGCCGCGCCCAACGAGCCCTCGGGCGATGCGACGCTCTACTTCCG
>NZ_RZRR01001000.1:0-1868 GCF_003998555.1 Mesorhizobium sp. M7A.F.Ca.CA.002.09.1.1
TGTCGGCACCGCGCTCGATCCCGGCATCATCGAGGCGCAGTTGATTTCCGCCGCCATCTACGGCCTTTCGGCGGCGATGGGTCAGGAAATCACCTTCGCCGACGGCATGGTCGAACAGTCGAACTTCCACGATTTCGATGCCATGCGGATCTTCCAGTGCCCGGTCTTCGAAGTCGCCATCCTGGAAAATTTCCACAAGATGGGCGGCGTCGGCGAGATCGGCACACCGCCGGCGGCTCCAGCACTCGCCAACGCCATCTTCGCGCTCACCGGAAAGCGCATCCGCACGCTGCCGCTGTCGAAAACGGTGGCCTTCGCATGAAGAAGCTCCTCATCATGCTGACGCCTGCTGCCATGCTCGTGCTCGCAGCGCCGTTTGCGATTGCGCAAGAGAGCCAGACGCCGGCGCCGGCGACCGTCGACGCGGCGAAAGGCCTGCCCGAATGGGACAAGGTCTATGCGGTGTTCTCGCATCCGCGCTGCGCCGACTGTCATGTCGCGGACGACCGGCCGCGATGGTCGGGTGCGCACTATCGCGGTACGCGCGTTCACGCCTTCAATGTCCAGCGCGGTGCTGACGGGTCGGGCTTCGGCAATCCGGGCCTGCGCTGCACGACTTGCCATTTCTCCAGCAATTCCAAGGCATTGCACGGGCCGCCCGGGGCCGAGAACTGGCATTTGGCGCCGGCCGAGATGGCCTGGTTCGGCAAATCCTCGGCCGAAATCTGCGCCCAGATCAGGGATCCCCTGCGCAATGGCAACCGCAGCTTGAAGGACATCGCGCTGCATGTTCGCGACGACAGATTGGTCGCCTGGGGCTGGGCGCCGGGGCCGGATCGTGAACCGGCTCCGGGCTCTGCCGAAGCGACCTATCAAGCGATCGAAGACTGGGCCGCGGCGGGCGCATCTTGTCCGCCGGGGCAATGATCTTGCAACTTTCAGACTATATTGCGGTGCAACTTTGATGTAGAAGCGCGCTTCGCCGATCACGGCAAATTGAACACGGCTTGGCGCGCACCCATATCGGCGACGCGCCCGCGTTATGAGGACGCTGGCCGAACCCGCAGTGGAAAACAACGACGATGCCGAGAATCAGGTTTCACAAGCTTGCAGCCATTGTTGTGCTCATTGGTTTCGCGGCGTGGATGGCGACAGGCGAGTTTTCGTCGGTCGGCAGCGTAGCCGCCAACAAAGCCAAGGCAGCCGGAGCCGAACAGGCCAAGGCGCCGGACGCGGCCAAGCCGAAGACGGCTGAAGCCGAGCCGAAGGCACCGCTGCGCACCGTTGCGGTGGTGACGCCGCCACGCAAGACCTATGCACGCGCCATCCGCATTTCCGGGCTGACCGAAGCCGACAAGCGGGCGGTGCTGGCGACGCGCGTCGCCGGTGTCATCGACAAGCTGCCTGTCAAGCAAGGCGATCACGTCAAGACGGGGGATCTGGTACTGATGCTTGCGGCGGAAGAAAAGATCTCGATGGTCGACAATGCAAAGCAGTTGGTGGTGCAGCGCCAGGCCGAGTTGGACGCAGCCTTGCGGCTGATGAAGACCGGCAATCTGCCGAAGCTGCAGCTCGACACCGCGCGCTCGAACCTGACCTCGGCGCAGTCGCAACTGGAAACGGCACAGGCCGAACTCGACCGCAACGAGGTGAAGGCGCCCTTCGACGGCGTTATCGACCGGGTGCCGGTGGAACTTGGCAGTTCCATCATGCAGGGCGGCGAGGTGGCAACCATCCTCAAGCTCGATCCGGTGATTGCCCGCGGCGAAGTCAGCGAGCGCGATCTCGGCTACCTGAAACTCGGGGACAAGGCCACCATACGGCTGGTCAGCGGCCAGACTGTCGAAGGCACCGTGCGCTACATCAGC
>NZ_RZRR01000099.1:0-9723 GCF_003998555.1 Mesorhizobium sp. M7A.F.Ca.CA.002.09.1.1
GTCTGGGCCTGGAAGAAGAACCCGGCCGGCACCTTCGCCGACATGAACCCGACTGTGTCGTGTGACGCGATGAAGGCCATGTAGCCGGCAGGGGCGGGGCGGCTGAGTGCGCAAATCTCCCCCCGCGAGGGGGAGATTGGGCATTCTTAGTTGCTCGCCGACAGCACCAGCACCGGCTTCTCGCTATAGAGCGCCGGGAACAGGGCCTTCAGGTTCGCCACCTTGGGCAGGTCGTTGTAGACGATGTAGGGATAGGTCGGGTTCAGCGTCAGGAAGTCCTGATGATAATTCTCGGCCGGATAGAAGGTCTTGCCGGTTTCCAGCGTGGTGACGATCGGCTCCGGGAACACCTTGGCCTGGTCGAGCTGGGCGATGTAGCTTTGCGCGATCTTCTTTTGGGCATCGTTTTCGGCGAAGATCGTCGAGCGGTACTGCGTGCCGGAGTCCGGACCCTGGAAATTCAGCTGGGTCGGGTTGTGGGCGACCGAGAAATAGACCTGCAGCAGCTGGCCGTAGGTCACCTTCGACGGATCGTAGGTGATCTCGACGGATTCGGCATGCCCGGTGCGGCCTGAGCCGACCGTCTCGTAGACGGCGGTGTCCTTGTCGCCGCCGGTGTAGCCGGAGACGGCCTTGGTGACGCCCTTGACGTGCTGGAACACGCCCTGCACGCCCCAGAAACAACCGCCGGCGAAGACTGCCTTTTCAGTGCCGGTGGCCGCCTTCTCGTCGAGCGCCGGCGGCGGGATCTTCACCGCGTCCTCGGCCGAAACCGCCGGCGTCAGCCAGAAGGCGGCGCCCGCGGCGGCCAGCGCAAGAGCGGCGAGCGCGCTGCGGAAGACGTTCGACGATTGTCTGATGACTGGTTTTTGAATGTCGGTCATGGCTTGAGCTCCTGTGACGTCCATCATGTGGAGTCTATTGGATAAGATACGATCATGCGACGGGCGAGTTGCGGCCGAAGCCTCACTTTCACGTGCATCCGGCTTCGGACCCGCGGGACCGAAGCCGGAAACAGCACCGCCTTTACTTGGCCGGAGCCATCGCATCCGTTGCCGGCTTCATGGCGTCAGCCGCCGGCTTCATGGAATTGGTGGCCATCGGGTCGGCAGGCTTCATCGCATCCGTTGCAGGTTTCATGGCGTCTGCGGCCGGCTTCATCGCATCCGCGGCCGGTTTCATGGCATTTGCAGCCGGCTTCATCGCATTGGTCGCGTCGTCGGCACGGGCGATGCCGCCGGCAAACAGCGCCGTCGAGCACAGAGCGAGAGCGAGCGCCGGCAGCGTCAGGCGGGAAGTGGTCATGATGATCTCCTTGGGGTTGGCGTTGAAGGCGCGCCCTCTTGGCGGCCGTGCTATGCGGCGCCGCTCCATGCGGCGTTGCGCAATTTCTTGTCGAAGCGCGATCTAGTCGGTCGCGGCAGCCAGGATCGGTCCGCCACCGGGCGACTGCACGAGCACGGCGGTGCTCAGGCCGCCGGACGCGGCGGGCAGAGGATATGTCGCGGCCGCGCCGGTCCAGCTGCCGAGTTTTTCGAGCGCATGCACGACATTGGCGTGCGGCAAGGTGCGGCCGGTGTTTTCGCCGCGCGAAACCGGCACCTCGACCACGCCCTTGGCATAGCGCACCAGCCAGACATCGGCGTGGCCGCCAGGTGCGGCGCCGGCGCCGATGCTGATCCTGCCGCCATCGAGTGACAATGCCGGGCCGCTTGTCCGGCCGCTCGCCGCAATCAGCTTTTCGATTTCGCCGGGTGCGGCACCGACGACATCGGCATGGCCGTTGACCACCACTTGCGGCGTGAACGGCCCGTCATGACCGAGCGCCGGCTCATAACTGACCTGGCGCCGGGTGAATTCCTGTTTTCCGAAGATATCCTTCCAGCCGAGATAGTCCCAGTAGGTGACGTTGAACGACAGCGCCAGCACGCCGGGCTGGTCCTTGACCTTGATCAGATTGGCATTGGCCGGCGGGCAGGACGAGCAGCCCTGGCTGGTGAACAGCTCGACCACGCTGAGCGGCTGGGCCGCCGCCGCACCGAGCGACGCTGCCAGCGCAATCGCCGAGAGGCTGGACACTTTGATGAACGTACAGGATCGCGACATCGGCTTGCTCCGTGGGCGGCGGCGCCTGGAAGCACCGCAGATATCCCCACTTCGCCGCTGTCGGCGCCTTCGTTACAGCGCTCACCGGTTTGTGATCGGGCCGCAGGCGTTCTTCCCTTCTCCCCCTGTGGGAGAAGGGAAGAACGCGCCCCTACCGCCAAGGCTGTAGGCTGGTATCCCGTACATAGGCGATGATGGTATCGCTAACGGCGTTCATGTCTTTCAGAACGTCATCGTTCCAAAAGCGCAGAATGCGAAAGCCTTTCTCTTCCAGGTGAGTTTTGCGGACGCTGTCAGACTCCAACTCCGCATGCTGGCTGCCATCGATCTCGACGACCAAGCGTGCTTCGAAGCAGACGAAATCGGCAATGTACTTTCCAATGGGAACCTGGCGCCGAAATTTTATCCGGTCGAGCCTGCGGTCGCGCAGTTCATGCCACAGCCGGTCTTCCGCTTCCGTCATTACACGCCGGAGCGAACGGGCGAAGCTTCGTTTGGCTGGCGGGACAGGTTGATGCGGCATGGCTTAGATTAGCCAGCTATTGCGCTCCGTCCAGCACCCCTCATCCGTCTCGGCGCTACGCGCCGATCCACCTTCTCCCGCAAGGGGAGAAGGCAAGAGGAGCAGCATCTACTGCGTCAGCAGTGTGTCGGACGGTCGCTTGTTGAAGTCGCACTTGCCCATCACGCTGTAGAAGAAGTCGGCGTTCGTAACGTCTGGCAGTGGAGGATTGTTGCCGCCGTCTTCCCATGCCTGATCGCTGGTCTCGCTGCAGGGCACCACGGCGAAGATGTCGACGACCGTGTTGCTGGCAACCTCGACGGGGAGGTATTTGGAAGGGTTCAGGGCCTTTTGTGCCGCGGTGCTGTACCCGGCGCCGAGGTAGAGCCGGTTCGACGTGTCTGTATTGTTCGACCTGAGCGGGTTGACCGGCCCGGACGGCACATCCATCTGCAGATAGAGCTTGTCCATCGTGCTCACGTTGATTGTTGCGCCACTGCTGTTTCCGGCGGAATTCGTGGTCGCGCACGTCGTCTTGAAATAGACGGTGGAGCCGTTCGTTTTTCCGCTTTTTGCCACCGCGGTGCTTTTGTAAACTCCCGCAGTGGCCGTGAAATCGGTTGTTGATCCTACTGTCGTGCACAGTTGGGTCTGAACCAGCGTATCGGTTGGTCCCGTGGTAATAGTTGTCGTCCCGTAACCTTTCGGCTCGGCAGCGGTATAGGTCTTACCACCGCTCGTATAGGAATAACTATACGCTTTGTAGTTGTAGTTGGCCTTCATCATGGCCGTCGGCGTGGTCGTGGAGGTCCAACCGTAGGGAAGGCCGTACAGAGTCATGGTCTTGTTCCAGTAGCCCGAAACGTGATCGACATTGAACGTAGCTTCGACCAGCGCCGGCGTCTTGCTCACCGCCGACGCGACGCCGACCGTTACCGTGGGAATCCTGGCGATCTGCATGAACACGGTCGGCATGGCGAAACTTGCCGAGGCCTGCGCGGTGGCGGTGCCGTTGGCGCTGACGTCGAAGCTGTTCAGGGTCGCTGCGCCCCGCCCGCCGTTTTCTCTGTAGGTATCCTGGAGCATCACCTGGCGCTGCGGCTTCGTCGAGGCCGTATCCATCGTGGTGATCGACAGGATCGCGGCGTCGAGTGCCGCCTGCTCGGTCGACCTGGTCTGGACAGCGGAGGTGTAGTCGACGGAAAAGCCGATCGCGGTGATCAACGGTATCATGGCAAGAATGAGTATCGGTGCGAACGAGCCGCTCCGCGACTCGATAAAACTGCCTGCAAGCCCCCGCATGCCTTCGTCCTTACATCAGATATTTCCCTCCGCTAACATCCCGTTCGCAAATTATGCTCTAACGGGCTTGGTTAAAATTTATAGATTTTTCGCGAAAAGCGCGAAAAAAGCGACAGGTGCCCGTGCTGCCTGCTCCGGCAAAGGCGCACAGCTTGCTCGGGCAAGCCACCCCTGCTAAACGCGCGCCATGAGCACGCCCCTCGACCACATCCGCAATTTCTCCATCGTCGCCCATATCGACCATGGCAAATCCACGCTTGCCGACAGGCTGATCCAGCTGACCGGCGGGCTGGAGCTGCGCGACATGAAGGAGCAGGTGCTGGACTCGATGGACATCGAGCGCGAGCGCGGCATCACCATCAAGGCGCAGACGGTGCGGCTGAAATACCGCGCCAACAATGGCGAGGACTATATCCTCAATTTGATCGACACGCCCGGACATGTCGACTTCGCCTATGAAGTGTCGCGGTCGCTGGCCGCCTGCGAGGGCTCGCTGCTGGTCGTCGATGCCTCCCAGGGCGTCGAGGCGCAGACGCTGGCCAATGTCTACCAGGCGATCGACAACAACCACGAGATCGTCGTGGTGCTGAACAAGGTCGACCTGCCGGCCGCCGAGCCCGAGCGCATCCGCGAGCAGGTCGAGGAGGTGATCGGCATCGACGCCTCCAACGCCGTGCTGATCTCGGCCAAGACCGGCCTCGGCATTCCGGATGTCCTGGAGGCCATCGTCCACCAATTGCCGCCGCCGCGCGAAGGCGACGCCACGGCACCCCTGAAGGCGATGCTGGTCGACAGCTGGTACGACGCCTATCTCGGCGTCATCGTGCTGGTGCGCGTCATCGACGGCGTGCTGAAGAAGGGCCAGACCATCCGCATGATGGGCACCGGCGCCAAATATCTGGTCGAGCGCACCGGCGTGTTCACACCGGCGCGCATCAATGTCGACGAGCTCGGCCCCGGCGAATTCGGCTTCTTCACCGGCTCGATCAAGGAAGTGGCCGACACGCGCGTCGGCGACACCATCACCGAGGACAAGCGCGCCACCGCCAAGGCGCTGCCCGGCTTCAAGCCGGCGCAGCCTGTGGTGTTCTGCGGCCTGTTCCCGGTCGACGCCGCCGATTTCGAGGATCTGCGCGCCGCAGTCGGCAAATTGCGCCTCAACGACGCCAGCTTCTCTTTTGAAATGGAAACCAGCGCCGCGCTCGGCTTCGGCTATCGCTGCGGCTTCCTTGGCCTCTTACATCTCGAAATCATCCAGGAGCGGCTGGAGCGCGAGTTCAACCTCGACCTGATCGCCACGGCACCCAGCGTCGTCTACCGGCTGGCTCTGACCGACGGCTCGATGAAGGAACTGCACAACCCGGCCGACATGCCCGACGTGGTCAAGATCTCGGCGATCGAGGAGCCGTGGATCCGCGCCACCATATTGACCCCCGACGACTATCTCGGCGGCATATTGAAACTCTGCCAGGACCGGCGCGGCATCCAGGCCGACCTGTCCTATGTCGGCAAGCGCGCCATGCTGATCTACGATCTGCCGCTCAACGAGGTCGTCTTCGATTTCTACGACCGGCTGAAGTCGATCTCCAAGGGCTACGCCTCCTTCGACTATCACCTGACCGACTACCGCGAGGGCGACCTGGTGAAGATGTCGATCCTGGTCAATGAGGAGCCGGTCGACGCGCTGTCCATGCTGGTGCACCGCACGGCGGCGGAAAAGCGCGGAAGGCAGATGTGCGAGAAGCTCAAGGAGCTGATCCCGAACCATCTGTTCAAGATCCCGATCCAGGCGGCAATAGGCGGCAAGGTCATCGCCCGAGAAACCATCTCGGCGCTGCGCAAGGACGTCACCGCCAAATGCTACGGCGGCGACGTCTCGCGCAAACGCAAGCTGCTGGACAAGCAGAAAGAAGGCAAGAAGCGGATGCGGCAGTTCGGGAAGGTGGACATTCCGCAGGAGGCGTTTATCCAGGCCTTGAAGATGGGGGACTAGGTCCTTAAGTAGTTTCAAAATAGAAAAAGGGTGCTAAACTGGCCGTGGCTCGGGGGTGATTCATGGCAGCAATTGCAGACTACATTTCTGAAATAATTAGCTTTCTAGTAGGTCTGGGCGCTGGTTCGCTCATAACATTTCAAATTATCAAAAATCGAGCAGGCCCTGGTGGAAACGCCGTTAATCAGGGTGGCGCTACCGCTGGTGGCGACTTAGTAGGACGTGACAAGACGATCACGAAGTAACGTGTCGATAAAGGCGCGTAGCGTGACGGCAAATTCAACCACAGTCGATCAGTCGGGAGCCAGCGCGGGTCGCGACATGGCGGCTCGCGACATCAACCATACTTACAAGAACATCGCCGCAAACCGCGTAAGCGCGATCGAAAAGCTGTTACAAAAGCTTGAGCTTGAAATTGAAAGAAATCAAGTAGCCAGAGACACCATCGACAGACTCAAACGGTTCTATTCTCAACGATCGCACGACGGTGTTCGGGGACTACGCGCAAAGTTGAGCGTGAGTGGCCGAGAGGATTCCTACTCTGATGCCATCGAAATGAAGGAAATGTTCGTCAAACTTCTAGAGCGCTGGTCTCATTATTATTCTGCTCAACAGATAATCGTATATCTGTTGGCGAGAGCTGAACGGCAGTTTAATGATATAATCCTCCCACAAATTTCTACATGTGGCGTGGTGGAAATAAACAAGTTCATGAATGAGCTAATTGTGATTCCAACTGTTGAGGACTGCGGTGCAAGCGTCCTGGAGGTAGATCATAACACCGCAATGGGGATGATTTACTGGCTGGCAGAACAATGTTTCGTCCGTTGGCATAAATGACTCAGCTCTCCTTTCAGCCTGCTTTTGACGCTTTTCATGCGGTTTTTAGGTTTTTACGTCTACGAAATGTGCTCGGCCCTTCGGAGGCGCTGGCCTACGATAAGTTGCGGATTCTGGATTTCTACCTTTTGTTCCCTCACAAAGTTCGGGACATTCGGCTGACAGCCCAGCATCAGAAGTTCAAAAAGCTATCAGACCGATATGCTTTTACTAAACCTTATGGCGAGCTACCCGATGCCAGGTTGGTATTCGAACGTATGCGCCCTATGCAAGCAGCGGCCATTCAAACCCTTGCCGCCAAGTCTTTGGTGAGTGTCGATGCGCTTGCGCAAAAGGAAGTTAGAGCCACAGGGTCCACAATTCCTCGGAGTCTCGCGGAACGAGTAGCCGAGATCAACGAATCTCAGTCCGACCTCATGGATTTCTTGGCCACTCTGGCATCGGACTATCCTCTGCAAGGGGATAACGGGCTGAAGGCGAGAACTGGCCTGTTGGAGCATCGATATGATGCGGTATGAGCCTACGCTGATAGTGACGCGTGTTGTGGTCGAGCGGGGTCATCTCGTTGTTTACAACGAACAGTTCCATGAGGGCGTTAATGTCGTCCGTGGTGATAATTCCTCCGGAAAATCGACTGTTTTAAATTTCATCTTCTATGGACTCGGGGGAGAACTCGCCGATTGGAGCGCAGTGGCTCGCCTTTGCACGAGAGTTGTCGTTGAGGCGCGTATAAACGGGCGCATAGTGACCCTTAGCAGAGAGATTTCCGAGTCGACCGGGCAGCAGCCAATGGAAGTTTTTGGTGGCCCATACGAGATGGCGACAGGGGCTGCCCGATCCGACTGGATACGCTATCCATATAGAGGTACGAGCAATCGCGAGAGCTTTTCGCAAGCAATATTTGGCCTCCTGGGAATTCCGGAGGTATCAAGCGATCTGTCCGGCAACATAACTATGCATCAGATACTTAGATTGCTGTACGCTGACCAGCTAAGCCCAATAGAGGACATCTTTCGTTTCGAAAGATTTGATCAAGCAAATTTGCGAGATACGGTAGGACGACTCCTTTGTGGCGCATACGATAGCGATCTTTACGATAACGAGCAAAAAATAAAGGAGTATAGCAAAGAGCTGGACAAGGTAATTGGGCAGCTACACTCGCTATTTACGATATTGGGCAGAGTAGGAGGGCCGGACCAGGGATTAACTACCGAATGGATTCAGGCTCAGAGACATAACCTGGAGAAGGACCGGGCTGCGGTTCAGACTGCGATCGAACAATCTGAGGCCGCACTTTTTTCCAGCGATGCAAAGGACCAATTCACACTGGACTCGCAAGAAACCGCTTACAGGCGGGTCCAAGAGATTCAGTCGAGCCTCGTGCGGACCCGTCAAGAGCGTGACGCCCTCACGCTTACGATCGCTGATTCCGATGCTTTCATTGTTAGCCTCCGGAACAAGATCGAGGCCCTGAAGGACTCTGAGAATGTGGTCGAAAATATCGGAGAGGTCAGTTTTCAGTGGTGTCCAGCCTGCTACGCGCCTTTGGAGGATGAGCCTGCTCCACATTCTTGCCATTTGTGCAAAACGCCATTTGACTCCGAACAGACCCAAGTACGCATTTCCGGTCTGATTCTTGACACCAGCCTCCAGATCAACCAATCGGAGGAACTTCAAAGGAAGCGAAGTGAGCGCCTAACCCGATTGGATATTTCACTGCGGCGACTCGAAGAAGATTGGCAACAGGCGTCCCAACATCTTGCTTCGGTGCAACGATTGCCATCGACTACATTACGAGACCGTATCGGAGAATTGCACCGACGAGCCGGATACTTGGAGAGACAGGTCGAAGATTTAGATCAGAAGGCCAAATTGGTTGAAACTATACGAGAGCTTTCGAGTCGGCGCGAGGAGCTGGAAGGTGCTATCGCTGGGCTAAAATCCTACAATGATGCACTTCGCGCTCAACAGCAGAATAGACTATCCATCGCCTATACTCGTATCTCTAACGAGGTTAAGGAGCTTCTACGCAACGATTTGAGGCGGCAAGATATATTTGAGGACCCTGAAACTATCAGCTTTACGTTTGGGCAAAACAAGATCGCTGTAGACGGGGAGAATTACTTCTCGGCTAGCTCCAGAGCGATTTTGAAAAGCAGCTTCTACCTGGGATTCCTTGCTGCAGCAACTAAGACGGAGTTCTTTCGCCATCCCCGCTTCTGCATGATTGATACTCACGAAAACATGGGGGTGGAGGCAATCCGCAGCCAAAACTTCCAACTGCAAATCCTCCGTATCTCGAAGGAAAGTAAGGTAGAGCATCAGATAATCTACGCGACTGCGATGATCGAGCCGATCTTGGAAGACGAAGCATATGCAGTCGGGGCGTTTTCCACGAGCGACGAAAAGACGATTGATATCAGGTTAAATTGAAGTGTGAGTCGGGATGGCATCATATCCTGCGCGAACGCGGCGATGGGGCCACGAAATGGCCATTTCTCCGATTGCGTGGCTCTGAGAAGCGCGACTGTTGTGTTCGGGAGGGCAGACCCACCTCGGGGTATTCTCTCCCCTCAAATGCGCACCACATCAGACACCACCGCCGCGGTCGGCCTTGCGGCGGCGCCTTCGGGCTGGCCGGCACCTTCGTCGCCAGCGCGCCGCTGCGCGAAACGCTCTGGACGATCGACGGCGTGGCTCTCGTGGTCGCCACCGCGCTGCTGACGATGAAACACCAGCGGCTGGGCAATGATTGCATAGCGGCCGGCTTCCTGACCTTCCTGGCCGGCGAGACCCTGTTGATGGCCGGCAATGCGGCGGGGCTTGAGGCCAGCGTGCCGTCCTATGTCGGCGGCATCTCGCTTTGGGCGGCCGCACTGGTCATGGTCAGCGCGCCGAAGACATTCGCCCTGTGGATGCGCCTCACCGCGCTCGTGGCCGCCGCGCTGTTTGTCGTCTCGGCTTGCATGATCCTCTGGGG
>NZ_RZRR01000009.1:0-22085 GCF_003998555.1 Mesorhizobium sp. M7A.F.Ca.CA.002.09.1.1
CATCCACAGAGCATCTCTCAAACAGGATAGAAGCCGCATGGCAATTGCCATGCGGCTCATTTCGGGACTACGTCGCGTCAATAAGGAGACGCGCTAGGGGGCAGTCTAAAACCCGCTTCCGACATTACGAAACGCGTTCGTCGGCGGCCTTCTTGATGGTCTGGAGATTGGTCGTTAGAGTGCGCAACTGGACACTCCTTTTCGTCGCCTCCAAGCTAACATTGGTTAGTTCCTGCACTTGCGCCTGAAAAGCAGTAGCATCAGCTCCGCTTGTATTGCCGGGAGTGCCACTGTTAGTTTTATCGGTATTGCCGGCGCTACTGGTATTGGTATTGCCTGATTTTTTATTATTATCAACTGCAGCCATGATCATTCCTTTTTCTGTTGGAGTTGTGCCGTCAATAACGGCCTGTATGACCTCACGCCGGATTTCCCGCGTCAGGCATCTTCTGTGTCATCCAAAGCTTCATCGGCCTCAGCCATCGCATCGTTCGCGAATTGGAACGCGAACGATCGCAGGATACTTTGGAAGGCTTCACTTTGTGCTGCAGACTGTGAGTTGTCTTGAAGTTGATCATTTGAAACGGTCCGGTTATCCGCCCGATCGTTCCCGCCAGCTGCCTTGCCATCATTCCCACCAGCTGGCTTGCCATCATTGCCATCAGCCGGCTTGCCATCACCAGAATGCTCGGATTTCGAATCCCCATGGCCCTTTCGGATCAAGGAAGTCCCGAGGTTGCCAACTCCACTCCCAATTGCTGCTATCATCAGGTACTCCGGCATTTGCCATTGGCGGCGACGTGTTAAAGGTTAGCCTCGATCAAGCTAAGGGCGGGAGCTTTCGAGAACCTGACGGCTTTTGACAAAAACCGGCCAGCGCAAAAACGTATGCTCTGCAGGATGTTGCTCTCGCATCGAACAGTCGACCACGATCTCGGCTGTTCGGCCAATCCCGCCGTCCACGCATGCCGCGACCGAATGGCAGCCGCAGCAGCTCGTTTGCATCCTCGATGCTGTGGTGTCGAACAGGAGACACGGTCCACGTGCTGCATGACCGCAATGACCGTATTCTTGCTGGCTCCACGGGCGCACGCAACGAGCAGGAACTCGGTCTTTGCATCACCATTCTCTCGCCTGCACATCACGGCCCGGCGCGGTGAGCTCATTGGCTTCGAGAAGGTCGGCGACCGTACGAACATGGGATGGTCTGCCGGCTTTGGGAGGCCGGTGCGGATCCTCTTCTCACCATATCGAAAGCTTGAAGCGGTCGGATTTTCTTGCCCTGTTCGTGAGAACTCCCATCGTCAGCTAATCGTCAGCCAAGCGGTCTATCTAGGCCGGCCGTGCCTGACCTTCGGATCCAAAGGTCCCGTCTCGACACTTTTTGTAACTATAGATCGAAATGGTCCGCGTGATACGCAACGCACACGCTTCTCTGAAGCAAATGTGTGACTTTGTCGGTGGCGAACGAGAGGAGTGACGCATCAATAAAATCGTCAGGCACGTGTCTAGGAAGGGGAGCTAGCCGAGTTGGTCTGATTTCATTCGCTGTTCCTGGAAATCGGCGGACTGAAGCGCTGATAATCTCAGGACATCGATGGCAACGTTGCGAAAGTCCTGTGAGCTCGGGCCAATCTTGGCCTGCTACTGAGAAGCACTTTGGCGGGAACATTACGCCGTCGCGGGTCTGGCTGACCGTGACGTTAACCGAAAGATGCCGCTGGTCTCGTCAGCCGCCAGCACAATAGCAGCACATTCTCGCCTACTACGGAGACGCAATATGAAGGGCATTGGCCGACCACGGAAATCGCAGGCTGAAACTGGAGCCAGCCGCGCGGGGCGGGCGAGCAGTTCCCTTTCGCAATCAAGTCTTGCTGCGGGAGAAGGTGGACAGTCATTCGATTCCGTTGTGGAGCAGATGCGCTCTGGGGACGCCGATAGGAGGCCCTCCTCCCTTCCAGTTGCGCGCGGTCCAGGCGATGCCCGCGAAAGTCTGCCAGGCGCCTCGATTGGCGAAGATCAAATCCTGAACACACCGCCACGTGGAGCCGCTGCGCCACCACGCGGAACCGTAGCGCCACGTGGCGCAGCCGCAAGGCGGCGCGGTTCTCCCTCCATGTCTGAGGGCGAAGCCATGGCGCCGGTCGGTAGCCAACTATCAACCGCGCAGGTGGAAGGCACCAGCTCATCGTCAAATAAAGATATCAGTCCGACACAGCTCAGAATGAACAGTCTTGTTCAACAACTGACTGATTGCGAGGCTGCGGCCAGGAAAACCGACGTCCCCGAGGAGGCGGTGGAGCTGATCAGTGGGGTCGTCGATGCAGCCTCAGCAATTCTGGAGTACCGCGCTAGCCTGCCTGCGGCTGAGGCGCAGACAATTATGCCAGACGACAAGGTGCGTAGATGTTGCCAGATCGTGTGCGACGCCGCGAATGAAGTAGACAAACTTGGCCTGTCGACGATCACGAAATTGGACAAAAAGACCAAGAAAGCGGCAGGTATGGTCGATAAACTCTACTCCTACTCCCAGGCGGACCGGCAGGAGCTGTTGATTTTAAATGTGGAGAACCACCATACGGCGGCAATTAAGTGGTGGGAAAAAAAGGCATGGCGCTCCGAACGGCAGCGATCCGCCTGCGCTGCCACCGCTAGCCTATCCAGTGGAACGCCCGTGATGCGGGAAGCCGAGCGGTGCGCACTGCGGCTGCGTGCCGGCTCGGTACTGAGTGTCAGGATCTGGCTGGTCCGTGAGCGGATCGGTCTTGCGCGGGCCAAGATTGAACTGCGGGCGAGCAGGTTCGAGCCAGATTTGAAGGAACTCCTCGTCGGTCGAAATGGAGTGGTGCAGCTGATGGCAAGCGCCGCTCAAGAAGCTCTTCGCGCCCTCTCTTTGGCGAAGGGCATAATGGATGATGGCAAAACACTCAACGCTCATGATTGCGCGGTTGTAGAAAAAATCATGGAGCGGCTTTCGGATTTTGGATTGGCGTTGCACGAGGTGCATACCAAGCTAAGCCATACCTACCCAGATGCCGGCCTCCCATTGAAACTGTTCGAACGGATCGTGGACGATGCATGGATCACTGCGCACGATGCCATGCACTTGTTGAACCTGCAGTCTCCGCCGTCAGCCATCATGGCGCCACAGGCCCAGGCGGGCGCTGCGATGCCGGCCAGGGCAGGCGCTGCGATACCGGCTGACACTGCTGGTACGGCTGCAGTGTCAGAAGGCACTACAGCGCGAAGGAAAGGGAAGTCAAAGCATAAGTCGGCAGCTCGCGCCGGGACTTCTGCCGCCGGGCAGCCATCAACACCAGTCGCTGCGAACGCCGGCACAGTGCCAGCAGCCAAGGTTCTCGCGCGCTCGGATCAAGTTGCGAGTACACAGGTGAGAGCGCAAGAGGTGGCTGCGAGTTCGTCGGGGGCAGGCTCGACAATCGGGGGCGCCGCGTTGTCAATGGAGGTATTGACGGAGCGGCTCAAACGATTGGACGAACTTTTGCAGTTCGATCTGGCCGGTCAGCAAAGCGTCGTCTCCCAAGTGCGCCAGATGAAGCCTGAGGAGGCCGGTAAGGTCGTGGACGATGTGGCCCAGTACCTGCGAGCCCAGGCCATTGAGATGCAAACCTGTCTCGCCGGGTTGCAGGGGCGTAATGTACGCCTGCTACTCACCTCCACCCAGCTACCCAAAGTGCACGAACGCACAGACCAGCTCAAAGGGTTGCTGAACATGGTGCTGGGACAGGCCAACGCATTGAATGAAGGAAAAGCCGGCATTACGACTGATTGCATGAAGACCTACGCATTTCCGGCGCAAAAATACCTGGAACATTTGTGCAATGCCGACGAATTGATGCCGCCGGAGGCACCGGTCGCGCTGCGTGGCGAGCCAGGAAAGCTGTTTGAGATGAAGCTGCAGCCCAAGATGCTGGTCAATGGTGCGATGCCGAGCCCGATGTGGGTGCACATCCACACGAGTCGCCCCGTCATGGCCAGAAACTTGGAAGGGCTGGCTGATTCCGAATTCACCGCTTGCCACGTTAAATCCAACGAACAGCGCGGCTACAATCGAGAGCGAGAGGAAGCCGATGCTAGGTCCGGTCGCGAGAAGGTCATAATTCATCGCGGCAAACTCACCCCCGCTTTCTGTAAGTCCTTGTTGACCTCAGGGCTTGGCCGCCAACCACGCCATTCGCGTGCCGAGCTCCCGTCGGCGCAGGCTGCATGACAGGGCACTCAGAATGCGGCCGGCCACGCTGTGAGTCAGCGAGCATTTCTCCTGGCCAAACCGCGAATGCCGCTGCGCGAGTTGCGGTCCGGCGATTGGAGTCGATCGGCTACCGTCAGGGCCGATTTGCGATGTCGCGTTACCGGCTGTTGACGTGGCGGCGTATCTTGCCTCCCATCCAACTTATCGCCGAGATCGCGCCGCCAAGATCGAGGCGGAAGGTCTTCCTGCGAGCGCGGAGCAGGCATAGCCGATCCGATCGGGATCGGCGCATCGCAACGACCCAACGGTGTGGTGGAGAAAATTGGATTCGGGAGAGCTCGGTTCCAAGAGGCGGAGTTCCGGCCCGAATACAATCCGCTCGCAAGCACCCACGATGCGCATCCGCAGTTTATTGTCTGGGAGATGGGCTGGATTGCTCGGCGGCGCTGGCGCTAAGGCGGGGCTGTCGCCGGACAATTAGCATTCACTGCCAACAGCCTTGCAACCGTCACCAGTTGCAAGGCTCGGCGGCGGGTCGACAAATCACATGAAATCGTCGTCGGACCCGCTATCGCTGCTGTCGCTATCCTCGGTTTTGTGGAGATAGAGTGGAGGTTTGCCTGCACGCTGCCACTCACCGGCACTGTTCTTCGTCCATTTGTCGGGATGCTGCGTAGGGTCAAGCACCAGGTCGCCATGATCCACTTCAACAAACCCCATCGTCTGCGCGCGCGCTTGTGCTTCCGGATTAGCCGCACGCCAATTCAGCAACGGTCGGTCGCCGTCTATCCGAAGTTGATGCTCCAGCAGAATATCGCCCGCATTTTCGACGAGCGGATGGGCGACTTGAAGATCCACTATGGAAGTGACCTCAGTTCGACCAGGAAATTGTTCCCGCCAACTTTCCGATTCGAACTCGTTCATGCTGAATCCGCCTTCCATTCTCAGCAGTCCGGCACTCCGGTCTCCCAATTGGTAACTGAAATATCGCGCGTGCTCCGTATCTCGACGGATGCCATATTGCTGAGCAACGTCCGCGGTGCGCCTGGCTCGTGACGATACGAACTCCGAATACTCTTGAGGATTGTCGGCGATGTGCGTGATTTCATCACCATGAAATTGCCTCACCTGTCTCCTGAAGGAAGTCCTGTTGATCTCCACCACAGGAGGTCGGGAATTGAGGGAGTATGCTTGGGGAGCCGCCGATGATGAGGCGCCGCTACCTTCCGATCCGGATAAGTGCATTCGGGCAAATGTGTCCGCGAACCCTTCGCTTCCTGCATCCGATTGCTCGCCGGCATTATGCGCGCGGTAACTATCGGATGAGCCACCAATTCGACCATACATGACGATTCGTACTCCTATGTTTCGCAACCGAGCTCAAGTTAGCACGGCTGTTCAACATAGGGCGCTTAGTTGACGACTAGCTGACGAGGGCATTCCAACGGCTGCACCAATCAAATCCGCACTGCCGGCCTCAAAACCTCGGACTGCGCCACGCACCGGCCAGCAGAGGCTGCAAGGTCATGCCCGGAGGACTTGCCGTAGTTGCTGGGTGGCAGATCCGAGGGGAGTGATTGCCCCAGGCCCGCGGTTGCGCGGTTGGCCTGACAGAGACACTGGGGCACGGATGGCCAGCCGACATTTGCCACTAGCATGGAGCCAGGTCAGTTTTGAACTGGGCAGTCGTGGACTTCCATGACTAGGCCAAGCCTGCGGCAAAGAATGCTTTCGCGACAGGCTGGAAATATTGCATAGGAACCGCGTGGCCGAGTTTTGTAGTGCCTATCAGCTGACGCGCTAAGACATGGTCATGGACGATCGTCAGGCGTAGTGCCCGCGCCTCGCTCAACACATGTGAAACGCGCTCACCTTCGGCACGGCAAACTAAGAACGGCACCCCGGTTTCACCGCGAACGTAACGCAGACCGATCAGGACCGCCCTTCCTGTTAAGACCAGCGTGGCGCGATGCACGCCAAGCGCAGGCTCGTCGGCCGCCTCCTCGCGGATGCGACGCTGTTCACCTTTCAACTCTGGCGCTCCTTGCTGATCCTTCGACTCGCGCGTCACTTCGGTATTGGTCATGCGCATTTCGCGCAGATACAACGCGCGCTGGAGCAGAAGATCGATCAGTCCGCCGACCAGCAGTGCGCCGGCGCCAATTCCCATCAGCAATTTTGTCTCCATAAAGATGAGGCCAACACAGCCCATGCCGCAGATCGGCAGAGGGACCATTGTCTTCCACATCCCGAGAAGGACAATGGAAAAGGTTGCGCTGAGAACCAATACCTTGAACATGGTCTTGCAGACTTCGACCATGGAACGAGCAGACCCCAAGCGCTTCAGCCCTTCAAAGGGGTCAATTTTCTTAAAGCTGAGCTTCATCGGCTCCAGAGAGAAGACAAATCCACCATTGGCTAGCAGGCTGGCCAAAATCACCGCGGCGACAAGGGTTCCAAGCAGCGGGCCAACAGCCGCGACTGTGAGTTGGACGAGCACAACCAATGCCTGCGGCACCGCGGTATCGAAAGGTAGGCTCTGCAACTTGGTGGCTAATAGGAGCGCTTCCCGGCATTTGTCCTCGATCACGCTGCCTCTTAGCCAAAGGTAGCCGAGCCCAGCGCAAGTCCCGACCGCGCGGACGAAATCGGAGCTACGTGGCAGCTGTCCTTTTTTGCGCGCTTCACTTAACTTCTTCGGGCTGGCGGCGTGTGTCTTCTCTTCACTTGTGTCGCTCATGGCAGCAATTTGTCGAACCACTCCAGCACGCCGTTGGCACGTGTGACCTCCAGTTTCATGCTCTCCACCAGATAGGCAGCGTAGGTGACCATGAGAACTGGAAAGACAATGTTCTTGATTGCCGGAGACAGTTGGCTCGCCTTAAATTGCGGGGCAAAGCGACGCAGCAGCATCATCGATATATCAATCAGTATCAGGAAGAACACGACAGGCCCCGAAACCAATAATGCCGTGCGCATTATGCTGTCGAGAAGCCCCAACAACTCCATTGCTCCTGGCCCGCTCAGTGTCGGGTGAAACTGATACACCGGCCAGATCAAGTAGCTGCGGTACAGGACACTGATCAAAGTTTCCAGGCCTCCTGATCCGACGAATATGGCAATCGCAGTGATCCCCAGAAAAACGCCCATCGCGGAAGCCTGACTGTTCGTCGCGGGATCGGCCGAAGCGGTCGGGCTGCTGATGCCGCGTTGGTTGTCGATAAGCTCCCCGGCAGCCTGAAGGCCCCAAAGCGGAATGCCAAGAAAAGTGCCAAGGAGTACACCGACAAAAACTTCCTTGAATCCGAGCAGGGTTAGCTGGATCAGGCGCGTATCAGGATCCAGCGCCGGCAATCCGCCGCTGACGTGTGCCAGGCATGGTAGTGCGAAGCCAACAGCCAAACAGCCCCGGATCAGCCCACTGATCTGCGAGCGTGTGAATACGGGAAAGATCAGCATGATGCCCATCGCGCGGGCTGCCCCAAGACCTGCCGCAACGACGAGTTCGAAAGCCGTCTGGATCAGAATTTGAATATCGGCCGATGGCGCGTCCATGGGGCGGACTAGTAGCTAAGTGTCATTGCGGGAAACTCGGTGAAGATCTGATCGGCTAGCTCTATGAGCGGGGCGCTTAGCACAGGAGCAAACAGCCCAATCACCGCGACAACGACCAGAAGCTTCACGGTGAGCGGCAAGCTTTCATCCTGGATCTGCGTCGCCGCCTGGAGGATGCCGATGACGAGGCCGACAACCACTGATGCAATGAGCGGCGGTAGAATCCAGATCATGAAAACCACCAGTGATTGGCTCATAAGAGTAATGATGCTGGATTCAGTGATGATCAGCCTCCCGGTAACGTATAACTCAGCACAAGCCCATGCATCAATTTTGACCAACCATCAATGGCAACAAACAAGAAGATCTTGAACGGAACAGATATAACAGTTGGTGAGACCATCGACATACCCATTGCCATCAAGATAGTTGTCACTATCAGATCTATAACAATAAAAGGCAGATAAAGTAGAAATCCTATCTCAAATCCGCGCTTCAATTCTGATAGCAAGAAAGATGGTACAAGTATTGCAAAGTCATCAGGCGTGGCTGCAGCGTGCATTTCCTCTGGCCAGACCTTTTCTGTCGAAGATAGGAAAAATCGCCGCTGCTCTTCATTTGTGAATTTCTTGAGATGCTCGCGCAAGGGCTCACTTCCGGCTTTAGCGGCGCTTACCCAGTCGTCGAATGTCTGATAGTGGAGCTTGGGATCCGACATGCGGTCATAGGTCTGCTCAGCAACGGGCGCACTAACGAACATAGTGAGGATCATCGCCGCGGCGTACAGCACCACATTGGGTGGTATGGTCTGGGTCCCGAGCGCATTGCGGACGAGGAAAAGAACAATTGATACCTTTACAAAGGCCGTTGTCGTGGCAACTGCTAAAACCAGCAGACCGAGTCCGGCGGTAACCGCAAGAAGCGCCAGGATTGTCGGCTGAGCTTCACTCATTGCATGCAAACCCGCCACGGAGCCTGATGCCCAGCTCTTCTCCGATGCGGACAATGTCGCCACGCCCGATACGCTGACCATTGGCCACTATGTCGACCGGGCCGTCGATCGGCCATCCAAGTTCAAAAATATGCCCTTCGCCGGCACTTCTTAATTCCCCAAGAGAAATAGGCCAGCGGCCGCATTCAAAGACAAGCACGATCTCGACATCGTCGAGATCCTTAGTAAGCTCCAGTTGCGATCCGGGTTGTGTCATATGCGCACTCTCCAAAGGACACGGTCGCGGGCGGAAAGGCCCCCGCAAGATTAATTCATCGCCGTCAAGATCCGCCTCGGCGCACAACTGGCCGACAGCTAGGGTGATCTGGCCGCGGCCGAACGGCGCAATATCGGGCAACAATGCATCACCGACACATGCGCTTCGAAGAAGCGCCGCAGGAAGGCGAAGCGTGCCGACCTCTCCTGCAACAATGAGCGGGAGCTCTGGAGGCAGCCCGCCCAGCTGCCGCGGCAACTGGGCAAGCAGTTCGCCTAGCGCGCGAAACGCAGGCGGTACTAAGCCGTCAAGTGGCGTGAACAGGAATAGACGGCCCTTGCCCTTGACCGCGCCGAAAATGATGTCGAGTTCAAGATGAGGAGCCAGCATCGTGGCTTCGCATACCCGCACGAGTTGCACGTTCAGACGCGTCGTCTCCTCCAGTCGAGTGACAAGCGGCTCCAGAGCGAGTTCGAGAATTAGCGAAGCAGTTGGCTCGGAAGGGAAGGCCAAGCCGTTCTGCACTGTCGTGATGAACTCCTCTACGAGCGGGCGCGACAGTGACAAGATGACCGTTTCGGCTCCCACTCTCCAGACGCAGTCAAGCATCGGAATGGCAGCAGGTTCCTGCTGCCAGACAAGCCCTGCCGTTCGCACCGATAGCGGCACCTCGTTGATCCGGCTTTGAAACGGCGTGCGCGGCGCTGCTGTATCATTGAGCCACGAGACAACCGTGTGGGACAGTTTCAGAACTGGTTCGAACATGGCGGGTGTGACCGCAGCGCCTATCAAAGACTGCACGGTCGTGTCATTCGGACGACCTCTTGCGACCGTCGGATCCGGTTGCGCGGCATTTAGGCAAGCGACCCCCTCGCATATTTCAGCAGTATCTCATCGTCGGCCTCGATCTCGGCTGCGGCCTCCGAATGAGTCTCGACGGCGCGCCGCACGTCGTCCTCGATTTGTTGCCATTTGTCCCTTGCCGCCGAACATATGACCCATAGCTCCCTCGTCCTGGACGCCGCCATCTCAGCCTCCTCTTGAGCGATTTGGGTATCATCAAGCATCTGCCGTCTGGAATTGATCTCAGCGGCAAGTTGTTCAGTGTGAAGGCGGTGACGGTCGAGCGCTGCGCTAGACAAGTTGTCGAGTGACATCAGATGCTGATAGAGCGCTGCTTCTTTTCTTGAACAATGTTGCTGTATCATTGCAAGCTCCCTAGAGGCATTTTGTACGGCTGAGGCGGCCACATCGCGCTGGGCTTCCTTCTTGGACAGCTCGCCAAGGGCACGACGCTCTTGCATTTCCTTCAGAAGCCGTATACTCGAAGACTGAATCCAGTTTACGCGGTCAGACGCGACATCCATGCGACCGTCTCCTCGAAATCTGACGCGTCATCTTCGCTCTGGCGCAGAAACTCCCTCAGTTCGTCGATTGACGCGACAGCCCGGTCAGTCAGGGGATCTCCACCTGGCTTGTATTCGCCAACATTGATCAAGAACTCGGTCTCGGCATAGCGCGACAGGAGCTCGCGGAAAATGGATGCTGCCTTGCGATGTGTCCCCGAAACGACTGCATCCATGACGCGGCTGCGACTCTGCAGCACATCAATAGCGGGGAAATGCGATCGCGCCGCAATAGCGCGTGAGAGGATGACATGGCCATCGAGAATACCACGCGATTCCTCGGCGATTGGATCACCCGTGCCATCACCCTCTACAAGCACCGTATAGAAGGCCGTGATTGAGCCCCGCTCACCCATGCCGGCGCGCTCGAGCAGGCCTGGCAGCATGCCAAAAACGGAAGGAGGAAAGCCCCGTCGCGTCGGCGGCTCACCCGCAGCAAGGCCTATTTCGCGCATAGCGCGGCAGAAGCGCGTCAGCGAATCCAGCATGAGAGCAACGCGTAGGCCTTGATCGCGGAAATATTCCGCGAGCGCAGTCGCCATTGGAGCGCATTGCGCACGCTCTACCGCCGAGCGGTCGGATGTTTCAACCACGACGACCGTACGGAGAAGGCCCTCTTCACCAAGATTCCTTTCGATGAATTCACGAACTTCCCGTCCACGTTCGCCTATGAGCGCCACTATGACGACGTCAGCGGCGGCACCCTTTACGATCTGTGACAACAGCGTCGACTTGCCACCACCTGGCTCGCCATAAATCCCGATCCGCTGGCCCTCGCCGCACGTCAGCAGACCATCGAGGACACGGACCCCAAGCGGGAATGGCCGCTCAATCATGCGCCTCGTCATCGGATTGGGGGCTCTGCCATGCAGGGGCCGAGTTTCGACGGTCTTGATTTCGCCTTTGCCGTCCAATGGGCGGCAACGACTGTCGATCACGCGACCGAGCAAATCGCCGCCGACGGGCACCTCACGCATTCGGCCAGTGGCCACGACCTCTGCGCGGCTGGATAGGCCCACCAAGTCCCCGATCGGTGTCAGCAATACACCATCACCCGACAGGCCGATCACCTCGGCCTCGAGCGACAGCCCGGTTCGCGGGTCCTCTAGGAGGCAAAGTTCCCCAATACGAGTGTCTGGCAAGACGGCATGAACCAGTGTGCCGATAGCCCGCGTGATCCGACCGCGCACCGCACGCGTGTCAATTCGCTTGGCCGCAGCCCTCAAAGACGAGATTGCTGGAACGAGAGCTCGAGTGTGGGCGTCAGCGTTATGTTCTGGGACGGGCTTTCTCATAGCTCGCCTTTCTCACAGAGCGTCCCGAAACCAAGGCGCAGCGCGCGCATCTGGGCGTCAAGTCCAAGGTCAACATTGCCGTACTCGCTCCACAGCACGCAGCGTTGCGGCGACAATGTCGGGTCGGGCTCGATCCGCACCCTTGGTCGACCATCCTGGCCGTCGCATCGAGCAAACTCTCGTGCAAGCATGTCGACTTGCATGGGAGAAACATGAAGGCAAACGTCGGCGCCGCTGTATTGACACTCTATGGCGTGACGAACAGCCCTCACCAATAGCTCGCCCGGATCGAAAGCGCCGATAAGATCGCTCAATATTTCCATCACGAGCTGCGGCAATTCCTGCTCCAGAGCCGCCTTTCGTCGCGCGATTTCGGAGATTGTCTCCGCAATCAACCCTGCCATCTCCTCGGTGCCTGCATTCGAGCCCTCCATGTGGCCGCGCGCCCACGCCCGCTGGTAAACCGCGCGTGCCCAGTTTCGAACGCGCTGCCGATGCCGTTCTGCCGCGGCAAGGGCTTGCGCGGCGCTGTGCCAGGTTTCGAGCTCGCTCGCGGGTATCAGTGGTCCGACTGGACGCATCTGCGGCGCTATTGGCCCCTCGGAAAGTTCGACTGTCATTTCACCGGGGTCTCTGTCTCAAAATGAGCTACTACAAGTGAAAGCAATTGGCCGGCGGCGGTCCAATGCTCATGTGCTGGAGTCTCCGCGGCAGTCCCCTCGGGCAATCGAAGAAGCACGCGGTTACGCTCGGTCGCTGAACTGTCCTGGAGCCAAGCTCCAAGACATGCGTGTCCATCGTATTCGATTTGCTGAGCGAGTTTTTCTGGGTCCGAGATCAGTCTTTTGTCAACAGCATGCAGCAGGTGTCGGATTCCGAATGCGTGTGCATCCACGCCGATGCGTTTAACAAGGATGGCAAGCTCAGGCTGAGAGACAAACGCGACCAGCGAACGGGCATGCCAGATACTACCAGCAAGAAGGGTCGCTCGATATGGATCATGCCCGCGTAGAAGGTCCGGCCTGCAGCCGATGTGGTTCAGATCCACGTCATCGTTGCCCAGCAATTCTGCCAGCCTTGGATGCAGTCTGGAACACTTCTGCAACTTCACTAACGTTTCGGCCGATAACGCTGGATCAAGACGCGCCGCAAGACGGGTTGGATGGGCCGAAGCCGCAAGCTCGCTCGCGCCCGGAAAGTGCGGACCATCAGGTCGGGCGGTCTGTATAGGCATTGGCAATGAGATGTCACCCACGTCCAATTGCAGGCATTCTTTTGCGAATGGCCTCGACAGCAGAAGCATCCCGGCGCCCCTCGACCTTGGAAACGCCGGTTGATTGCTTGCGCCGACGCGTAACAACGCCGATCAAGAGATAACAGGCCACGGCGAATACGGCTGCGGCAAAACCTGTTACGGTCGCCAGAAGTGGCGCAGGAAGAGGTAGTGATGCTTGTGGCAAAACAGCAGTCGGATCGGGCCGTTGCTCGTGTGCGGAACGTTCTACCGGCACCAAAACCACTTCCACCTTATCGTAGGACAGGCCTTCGATGCTGTCGGCTACAAGCATCTTTATCTTTGGCAGCAGAGCCGCGACATTTGTTTTTGCGTCGTGCCTGATAAACACCGAGGCCGAGGATGGCGTGGCACCGGCTCGCACAAGGTCGTTATGCGGCAGCACGACGTGAACACGTACAGAAAAAACGCCATCGATATCGCTGATCGTCCGCGACAACTCTTCGCTCAGGGCATACACGTAACGGGCACGCTCTTCGGTCGGCGAGGCAATCAGGCCTGATCCTTGGAATATCTCACCGAGGTTCTTGAAGGATTGGCGCGGCAGCCCCTTGGCGTTCAGAAGGTTGATTGAGAAGGCGAGCAGCTTTTCGTCAACCTGGATCGTGCTGGTTCCATCCTTGGCGACCACCCGGATCGCGGCGACCCCGTTGTCTTCAAGAAGTGCGAGCATTTCATTTGCCTCACGCTCTTGCAATTGCGTGTAGAGGTCGGCTTTGCAAGCAGTGAGGGCGACGAGAACTGGCAGCATGACAAGTCTAACCGACCGCCACCCTGACAGGCCACGCATGATTTCGCCCTCGGCCAAGCCAATCATGCGCGCGGTTCAGCCTTCCTTCAAAAGTTTATTCACGGATGATGTGACGCCGCTGACGCCTTTGGAGATAAGCGCCACCTGGGTGACGCCGTTGTAAACATCCCGAAGACCAGCCATCATCGTTTCGAAGTCTTGCCCTTGTTGGGGAATGCCCGAGATTCCGGTTCCCGCCTCACCTGGAACGGGAAGCTTCTGCGCCGGTCCCGGTAGAGCGCCCTTCGAAAGGGCTATGTCATGGTCGAGCGCGGGGAAGGAAACAGTGTTGTGTGGATATAGGGAGGAAATCGTCTGCAACACGCGATCGCCCATGCCGCTCGTCGGCGCAGCCGCGCGCTGAACATCCATCGCCGCAGCAACTGGCGCCGCACTCGCTGGCCCCGCGGCGGCATCGTTTTTCAGCGAGTCGGCTGCATGCCCTAAGGCGCGCTCAAACTGGGCCTGCTCGACAATCGACGGTGATCCGACCCTGGGGAGGCCAGCCGTTAGAGTGGCAGAGATCGACGTGACAGGCATCATCATGTAAGGACTCGGTTGCTCTCTCTGACCGGGCGAGCCCCGCCCATTCATCACCCGGTGTCGGCGCAACACTCCTAGGGGGGCAAGCTGACAACAAGCTGACTAACGGCGGCGTCATTTCGACAATCTAAAATCTCTTCGGCAATTTAGTCACTTGTGATGATTTCAGCGTTTGGTTTATCAGTGCGACATGCCGAGAACGCTTATCCAACCCGTCACCCTGCATGTTTTGAGACTTCTTTGTGCCGGGTTTTTTCTGTCCACCGGGATTCACCCGGCGCATGCAGTCCCGCTGTCCCTTCCGGCGACACCCTATAGATACACGGTTCTGGATCAGGAGCTCGCTGCAGCGTTGCAGGAATTCGGCAACAACCTGAATATCAGGGTCAACATCAGTCCTGCGGTGAAGGGGCGAATTCGCGGACGTATGCCTGATTTGCCACCGCGCGCGTTCCTCGACCGCTTGACGAACCTTTACGGTCTACAATGGTACTATGACGGCCTTGTGCTCTATGTGTCTGCTGCACAAGAATCGCAAACTCGAATGCTTTTGATGACGTCGATTCGCTTCGATGCGTTCAAGGGGGCTCTCGACAAGCTTGATATCTCCGACGAGCGCTATGTGGTCAAACCCGTGCCAGGCAATGGCCTCGTCTTCGTTTCCGGTCCACCGCGCTTCGTCGCACTCGTGGAGCAGACCTTTAACGGCTTGGTGGCGCAGGCGCAGGCGCAGACTCACATAGCGGCAACGCCAAAGGAATCAGTGCTGATCTTGTTTCGCGGCTCCTCCACTACGGTCGTTCGCGACGGACGACCGGATGCTTCTTATTCTTCTGACATCCCACAACAGGATAGCGTTGGCGGGAAGCCTGAGCTGGGCAAGAAATGAACATTGAGGATTTCCCGCAGCTCTGAAGAACATGACTGCGGCTACCCCTTTGTGAACTCTTCGCAAACTCGTCAGTTTCTCGAAAGCTAATCCGCTCATGATGAGTCCCGGCAGCTCTCGCGGTGACTCCGGCCATTGTGTTGGACCGAACCTTGGAGCCGGCCCGGAACACAGCAATTGAAGGCAGGGCAGGCGCATTCGTGACCTGCCGACGCTTGGAATTGTCGAATTTTGTGAAACGCAAGGGATCTTCTGTCGGGGTCTCTTGTGGGGATTTCAACGTCACGTCTGAGGATGCATAATGTCGGCCAGTAATCTTTCAACTTTCTACCGCTCAAATTCGCTACAGTCCGCAAGGGGTTGGCCGGGCCTGAAAGTTTCCCATTTTGCGACCCAGCATCAGCAAAGTGCATCGTGCTTCGAAGCGATGCTGTCCACTTGTGTGCTGGCAGACAAGCCCGGCTCTTTCGCGCAAGGGGATCTGCCAGCGTCGAATCTTGATTCGACAATGGATAAATTGCGGCAGGACCCTTTGGGCCATCTGGCACCGGATGTCTTGACATTGAATGGCTTGGAGCAACACCCACTGGATCTGCTGCCGCCAAATATGAGGGCGGCTCTCAAGGAGGACCAATCGCAACGCTCCAAGGCGACTGAAGCCCAACATCTGCTCGGCGTCACTCCGAAGATCGAGCCGGCTCCCAGGCCGAGCCCCGGAATCACGTGGAACGGTGGGTCGCTGACCACGGCTGAGTTGCAGATTGTTGCGGTACTCAACCGTCACAAGGACCAATGCCCGCTTACTTGGAAGTCGTTGACCGACAAAGCCAATGATCCCTCTACGCCACCGGATCTGAAAGCGGCGATCCAGGGACTGCAGCAGGATTCGGGACTTTTTTATGCGATTGGCTCGCAGGGCGACGGCCGCTGTGGAGGCAAGATCAACGCCAAGGACTTGGCCGGATTTTCAAACCACCACCCACAAGTTGCTGCATTTCAGGAAGCCCAAGCGCGAAGCTACGAGCAGAACTACATACCATCCGACGGCAGCGGAGGTTTGCAGCCTTCGGTCATGACCTTGAGCGATGCCTTGCGGGAGTTTTACCGGTACTCCGAAAATCTGTCCAAGGACCTGAGTCTGGATGAGTTCAAGAAAATGGTCGGCGGCGAATCGAAAAACGGCAAATTTCCGCCCCAGGTCATTGCGGCGGCGCAATATTTCCTCGATCACCCCGATGCTTGGAACCAGTTGTGCGGTGGCTCGAAAGGGAAGATGCACAAAGAGGATTTCCTGCAAGTCGCCTCATCGTCGATGAGCCTCACGCAAACTGAGCTGAATACGGTCGAGATGATCAAGGACCATCAGGACACGTTCTTTGGAAGCGGTGTTCTGACTCGCGACAAACTGGCGAAAATGAAAGACGACAAGAGCCTTGATCCGAAAGTGCGGGAAGCAGCCTCTCAGCTCCTTTCAGATCCTCTTTTGTTTGGCCTCCTGAACAATTCGATCACGGGCTATAAGACCCATCATAAATTCTTCGACTTTGGCGGCGGGCATACGGTTGATTCCGGCAATATCAGCAAAAAAGACTTTGCCCATTTTTGCACAAACATGTCGTCTGCGAACCGCAACGTTCAGCAGCCAATCACCCACGGCGCCCAAACCGCAGAAGAGCAGAATGCCGTCGCGGACATGAAGATGGGCCTGATGGACCAGCCTGACATTAAGTCAGCCAAAAAGAACGGCGGGGCCGTCATGCACGTCGTCGACTCCGTGCTCAAAATCGAGACGAAAGTGCTCGACTTGGCGGCAACGGCGGTGGGACTGCTCAGCTTCATTCCGGGCCTCGGACAAGTAGCCGATCTTGCCTCGATGGTTCTCGAGGCTGAGTCGCAAGCAGCCAATCTCCTGCGTACGGCCATTAACGGAGGCGATATGAAGCGAGCGCTGGAGGAAGCTGGCCTCAATATGGCCGCGCAGGCGATCGGCCTTATCGCAGGCCCCGAGGTCAAGCTGGCCATTCGAAATGGGCTCGTAAAGCACCTGATGGAAGAGGCCTTGGCGGCAGGCATTGATCTTTCGGTCTCGACGGCGCAGGACTACGCAGAAGGCTATGTGAATAACCTCAAAGCGCGCCTTGCAGGCGGCCCTGAGCAAAGCCTAGGCCTTCCGAGCATGCCATCATTCCAGAGTGTGGCAAGCAATGTGCCCTTCGTCGGCATTGCCTTATCCTAGCCGTCGCCTTGCGCGGAAGCTTTGGCTCGCGCGCTGACATAAGGGTCATTGTGGCACAAGCAGGGGTTCATCCGCATCAACGCAAGCGGTGTTCCTGACGCCATCTGGATCGGACTGTGAGGGGGATGTCCGAAGTCTGTGAAGACTTCGGTATATGACGACTTCAGAGTTACGCTGAGCCCAGCCATCTCGAGCCGGTGCGCCGGGTCGAGGTTTTCACGGGCGCCGGCCGGTAGCGGGAATGGTCTCCGGAAGGCACGGCGCGGATGGTGGCGGAGCGGCGCAGCCGAAGGAACGGCTGTCGCGCGCCCAGGGCGGCCTCCCGAACAGCAGACGATGATCTCCTGCCTTGGGCCTATATCCTCGTGCCACGCTCAAGGCAGTCGGCTGAAAACAGCGCTGATTTAAAACAGCATTATCCTGCACTGCACCCTCGATCCTTGCGCTCACCGATCGCTCGTCGACACGCACGCGGTCAAGTCGTTATCGGCGCTATGCCGATGGGCTTCGAGAGCAAGGTGGACGCTGAGCGGTGCGTCAGCCTCAGGGCGCGGCTGGCCAGCTTTGGGTCTCACGCTCTATGACGGCAACACCCGGCTGATCCACTTGGCCTGTTCGCGGGCTCCCGGCAGCGGCGCGGAAGCCACGGTCCGCCTTCCTCGGCTTCAGGCCAAAGATACCGCAGCATGCTCCAGAGCTATGTCTGCCGCCTTCGCCCCATCGTCGCTGGTCATGTGGAAAGGACAAGCAGGCTACGCACCCTATAATCCCGTCGGGCAGGATTCGACAGTCGACGGCGAGACATTCGCCAAACCTCCCCCTTGATTCTCAGCAACGTTAAAAAAAATTCACATAATGTTCGTGAGTGTAGTCTCCTGTCAGGTGGTACATTAGCCCCAATATCTGGCGTCTTAGTCGTAGAAAGGACTGTGATCTATCTTCCATTAGCATCCATACCAGCGGATTTACAGCAAATGACGAGAGAGGTCTCATGCGGATTGATGGGGATAGAAGGGCTAGCGGCTTGCTGCATCCCGTCCGGGTTGATGCTAACCAATGTTGACACTGGTAAATCGCCTAAGGACGGCAGCGCATCTTGATCGCCTTCGAATCCTGGGCCTTTGCGCGCATGCGGATCTAACCGTCGGCGAGCTGGCCGATATTACCGGTCTGCCTCGCGAGCAGGTTCGACGCCACGTTCGGCGGCTGGTCAGAGCCAACTTTCTTTGCTGCAACGAACAACGTCCGCAGTCTTCGTACCATATGCAAGCAGGAGGCAAGGATGGCGAGCTGGCTCAATTGGTGGTCGATCTCCTGCCCCACGATGATGGCCATCATAAAAGAGACCTACAACGCCTGGAAGCAATACAAGACGCGCGGTTGAAGGGACCGCCTGCTTGATCGTGAAATAGATCAGTCCAAATGGAGCGCGACTACCATGGATAACTCCGCCGGCGGCGCCATCGCGCAGCCCGACACTTACGGGCGGCCTCACTTAGCCGCCGTCGACTCCCGCGTTCACGAACTGCTTCTAAGACAGGAGCGTCAGGAGCGGACAACTCTCAAACTGATCGCCTCCGAGAACTTTGCCTCCTCGGCGGTGTTGGAAGCGACCGGGTCGATTTTCACCAACAAGTATGCCGAGGGATACCCCGGTGCGCGCTACTACGCCGGAAACGAGATCGTCGATGAGCTTGAGACCCTCGCGATCGAGCGCCTGAAAGCGCTATTTGGCAGTGAACATGCCAACGTCCAGCCTTATTCAGGCTCGCCAGCCAACCAGGCTGTCTATCGCGCGCTTTTGAGCCCCCGTGACAAAGTCATGGGCTTGCCTTTACCCGAAGGCGGCCATCTGACTCACGGTTGGTCCGTCAATTTTTCCGGCAGCGATTATCAGCGCGTCCCGTACAGGCTGCACGAAAAGACACAGCAAATTGACTATGACCACTTGCGCGAGACCGCCAAGCGGGAACGCCCGAAGCTAATTTGGGTCGGCGGAACTGCTTATCCGCGTATTTTTGACTACGCGGCAATGGCCGAAATTGCTTCGGAGGTGAACTCGTATCTGGTGGCTGACATCGCCCACATCTGCGGCCTGGTTGTCGCAGGAGTGCATCCGAACCCCGTGTCCCATTGCGATGTGGTCACCAGCACCTCTCACAAGTCGATCCGCGGTCCCCGGGGTGGCTTCATTTTATCAAGGAATGAAGACCGTTATCAGCCCCTCCATCATCCGAAGAGCAAACACAATCTGGCCAAACGTATAGACCGCGCCGTGTTCCCTCTTCTGCAAGGCGGACCGCATATGAATACTATCGCCGCGCTTGCCGTCGCTTTGCAGGAAGCAGCGAACTCGTCCTTTCGTGTCTACGGTCAGCAGATCGTCCACAACGCCAAGGCTCTGGCCCAGGCACTTCTGGAGCGAGGTTATGAACTCGTCACCGGGGGCACTGACAATCACATGCTGATCCTTGATCTTCGGGACCGGTCGCTGTCAGGCAAAGCCTATGCGGAGCGCTTATCGCGTGCAGGCATCATTGCGAATTTCAATATGGTCCCGGGCGACCGGCGGCATCCGGCGCTGACAAGCGGCATCCGCTTAGGGACACCAGCGGTGACGTCCATGGGCATGCGCGAAACGGAGATGGTGCAGATCGCCGCTTTCATCGACTCGGTCTGCCGCCAGCCCGATGACCAGGAAGTTCATGCGAGCGTACGAAGAGACGTTGCCGACTTCTGCACTGCGTTCGATGTTCCCGGCATCCCCGACCGATAAGCCACCCCAATCCAGAAACTCCTCACTAACTCCAGCACTTGAAGCGAGGGCATTTTTATGACCAGGCAGTTCGTGTTCTCTTCCGAATCCGTCGGCGCGGGACACCCCGATAAGATGGCAGACAACATCTCCGATGCCATTCTCGATGCGGTCCTGCGCACCGATCCGAAGGCGCGCGTCGCCTGTGAAGTGTTGGTGAAGACGGGGATGGTCGTTGTGGCTGGCGAGATCACCAGCCATGCCCACATCGATTACAGCCAAGTCGCCCGCGATACGATACTCGATATTGGCTACGACGATGATGCGATTGGCTTTGATGGTCGACGTTGCGCCGTCGTTCTGGCCCTCACCGAGCAGTCGCCCGACATAAGCCAGGGCGTTGATGAAGGACGAGGGCAGGATCTCGGGCAAGGGGCAGGGGATCAGGGCATCATGTTTGGATTCGCATGCAACGAGACGGATACATTGATGCCCCTGCCGATCCAACTCGCTCACCATTTGACGAAAAGACAGGCCGAGGTCCGGAAAGCGGGACAGCTTGGCTGGCTGCGTCCGGACGTGAAATCTCAAGTGTCGGTACGCTACGAAGGGCTCCGCCCGGTGGCGCTGGATACCATAGTCCTGTCAACGCAGCATGACGAAGCGGTCTCACAAGCCACGGTCCGCGAAGGCGTCATTGAGGAGATCATAAAACCGGTCCTGCCGGCCCACCTGGATACTTCGGGGATCAGATTTCTGGTCAACCCAACAGGGCGGTTCGTGGTCGGTGGGCCTGCCGGCGACTGCGGCCTCACAGGACGGAAGATCATCGTCGATTCCTACGGTGGGACCGGGCGTCACGGCGGCGGTGCCTTTTCGGGCAAGGACCCATCCAAGGTTGACCGCTCGGCGGCCTATGCCGCCCGGTATGTCGCGAAGAACATCGTTGCCAGCGGCCTTGCGGAGGTCTGCGAGGTTCAGCTTGCCTACGCGATCGGCGTGGCCAGTCCGGTTTCTGTCATGGTCAATACCTTCGGAACCGCAAGGATCGAGGAAAAAAGGATCGAGCGCCTTGTTCTCGAGGTTTTCAATCTCCGACCGAAAGGCATCATCAAGATGCTTGATCTCTTACGGCCGATATACCGCAAGACGGCGACATACGGACACTTCGGGCGTGAAGAGCCTGAGTTCACTTGGGAGAAGACGGACAAAGCTGACGATTTGCTGCGTGAAGCCGGACCGGCAGCTGCGTGAGGGCGGCTGGATCAAGCGCATGCGGCAACCCATTTCAACTCGCGAGACCACGCCCGGCCGGCGTGGCAAGAAGCCGGCTCGGGTTTTGGCGGAGATTTTGATGCCGGATTATGACGTGCTTTGCATCGGCAATGCCATTGTCGACATCATCGCCCAGTGCGACGAGGAATTCCTCGAGACCAACGGCATCATCAAGGGCGCGATGAACCTCATCGACACACAACGCGCCGAACTGCTCTACAGCCGCATGGGCCCGGCGATCGAAGCGTCCGGCGGCAGCGCCGGCAACACGGCGGCCGGCGTCGCCAGCTTTGGCGGCCGCGCGGCCTTCTTCGGCAAGGTCTCCAACGATGCGCTGGGCGAAATCTACGCCCACGACATCCATGCGCAGGGCGTCGCCTTCGGCACCACGCCGCTCAAGGGTGAGCCGCCGACGGCGCGCTCGATGATCTTCGTCACGCCCGACGGCGAGCGCTCGATGAACACCTATCTCGGCGCCTGCGTCGAGCTTGGCCCTGAGGATGTCGAAGCCGACAAGGCGTCCGGCGCCAAGGTCACCTATTTCGAAGGCTATCTGTGGGACCCGCCGCGCGCCAAGGAGGCAATCCGCCAGACGGCGAAGCTGGCGCACGCGGCAGGCCGAGAAG